>CATJJD010000195.1 GCA_949740385.1 uncultured Lachnospiraceae bacterium | reverse complement strand
CTTATTATTTTCTGAACCAATAAAAAATATCTGTGAAATTTGAAATGTAGAGAAATGAATTGTGAAAACTTAAGACATGAGAAAAAGGACTGCCGAAAGCCTTGGGATGGCCCGCATCGTGAATGCGGAGGCTGCGCTGCGGGCGGCCTCCTGCCGCGGCGCCGGGGAAATATCCGTCCGGGTGCAGGACGGACAGATCGCGGAAAACAACGGTGTGTTTACCGTGCGGTTTGCGGATAATGCGGCAGTGTCAGTCGAGAAGGACAGCGGGAAAGAGGCGCAGATTGTCATGGAGATTTCCGAGTTCTCAAGGTTTCTGATGGAGGCGGTCGACACGGAGGCGCTGGCTTACAGCCGCAGGGCGTCGGGGTATTCCGAAGAAAAGAAAGAGGAGCTTGGGAAGATATTTTACAGGAAGCCGTGTTTTCTGACGGAGTATTTTTAAGACGGAAAAGGGATATATGGGGTATCAGAGGGGACGCCGGGAAAAGGCGTCCTTTCTTGCATTCCCGGGATGCCGCTGATCGAGGAGCTTAGCGGATATAGTATTTCACCGAATTTTCCCCAAAATTAAAAAAAACCCTTGACTCTCAACCTGCTTCATGCTTTATACTCCGCATAAAAGCAGGCGAAAAAGGAGGTTTGTGCATGTTTGGAAGCGGAAAGAGATGGAGGAGAGAGCGCTTAAGAAGGCAGTGGGGGATGGACCCGCGGGAGAGCGGGTACGAATCGGCGGCGGGCAGGATGGACCGCATCCGGCTTCTTCACGATGAGCTGGAGAAGAGGAGTAAGGAGCAAAAGAAGCCGGCCGCAGGCATCGACGAGATCACCTGGCAGGATCTGGAGATGGACGACGTATTCCGGCGGATCAATCACACGAGAAGCTTTATCGGGGAGCAGGTGCTCTACCACCGGCTTCACGAGGTGAAAAAAGGGCAGGACAGAGAGCGCCTGGAAGAGCAGATGCAGCTTTTTACGGAAGAGGAGGAGCTTCGCATCGACACGGAGCTGCGGCTTAGCGGGGTGGGAAAGCGGGATGAGGCCTATATGCTGCCCGCATTTCTGATGCACGCCAGACTGTGGCGGATTGAGAGGACATGGATTTTTCATGTACTTCAGATATTACTGTTGATGTTTCTGGCGGCTGGTATTATATTAGATAATGGGTTCTGTCTTCTGGGGCTCGGCGCGACGGCGCTTTTGAACCTCACGGTATGGCTGTACACGAAGCAGCGGTACGAGGGCTTTCTTGCGGCGCTTGGCAGGCTTGGACAGATTTATGGTTTTGCGCGCTGGCTGATGCGGGAGGAAAGGCTCTGGGCGCTCTTCGGCTCGGAGGAGCTGCGTCGGGACATCGAGGAGCTGAAGGGGCTGTCCAGGCTGATCTCCGACTACAGCAGCAGAAAGTACGCGGGAATGTCCGGCGATGTGGCGGGAATTCTGTGCGATTACCTGTGGGGAGTCACCCTGATGGACGTTGCGGCCTTCAACCGCATTATGAAGGTGATCGGCAACAGGCAGGAGGCGGTACAGAGAATACTGCAGCTTGCGGGGGCTGTGGATTCTGCGATCGCCGTTGCCTCCTGGCGGGCGAAGGCACCGGTGTTTTGTGTGCCGGAGGATGCGGCGGACGGGAAAATCCGCGCAAGGGGCATGGTGCACCCGCTTCTTGCCGGCGCGGTTGCCAACGATTTCGTGCTGGAAGACAGGGCGGTTATCACCGGGGCCAACGCCTCCGGCAAGTCCACCTTTATGAAGGCGCTGGCGGTCAACGTGATTCTGGCGCAGACCGTGAATACCTGCTCGGCGTCGGCGTTTTGCGTCCCGCCCATGCACGTCATGACCTGCATGTCGCTTCGGGACGACATTCTGTCCGGGGAGAGCTACTATTTCCGGGAGGCGAAATATCTGAAGCGGATGCTGGATCAGCTGGAGAAAAAGGAGCCGACGCTTTTCGTTCTGGACGAAATATTAAAAGGCACCAACACCAGGGAGCGGCTGGCGGCATCGGCGGCGATTCTGGAATATTTTGCGGCGTCGGACTGCCCGGTGCTTGCGGCGACCCACGACACGGAGCTTGCAAAAAGCAGAGGCTACCGCAGATTTTATTTTGAGAGCTGTATCGAGGGAACGGACGTCTCCTTCGACTACCGGATACATGAGGGCGAGGGAGGGGCGTCAAACGCTATTGCCCTGCTTCATGCCCTGCATTTTCCGGATGTGATCGTTCAGAAGGCGAGACGAAACTGCTCGGAGGACAGGAGGATGTGCGGATGAGAATTGGAGAGGTGGCGCAGCAGACGGGACTTACGGTCAGCAATATCCGTTTTTATGAGAAGAAAGGGCTGATTCTGCCGGACCGGGAGCAGCAGAGCAGATACCGGGACTACACCGACGAGGATGTCCGGCGGCTGAAGCTCATTGTGCTGTACCGGAAAATGAATTTTTCGCTCGAGGCGATTGAAAAGCTTGCGGCGGCTGAGCAGTCCCCGGATATGGCGCTGAAAAATCAGCTGGAAAGTCTGAGAGAGGAGCAGAGGCGGCTGCAGGGCTCCGTCGATCTGTGCGAGAAGCTGGCTGCGGATTTCGCTTCCGGCGCGGCCAGGGTGAAAAACGGTCAGGGCCTGTGGCAGCAGGAAATGGATGTGGATCAGTATCTGCACTACGTAAAGCGCGAGGAGGAGAGCGGGCATTCCTTCGTGAAGGTGGAGGAGCTTCTGGAGGACTTTGCCGAGTATGCGAGGTATGACAGGATAATGCTGTTTTCCGGGCTTTACGGCTGGCTGGCGTTCCACCCGCGGATCAACCGGGCCCTTGCGGCGGTGTGGTGTCTGTTCTGGGTGCTGTTTCCACTGTATGCGATTGCGGACGCCTGCCGCGGCGGAAAGGGACTGAGCGCCGGCGCGGCGGTATTCTGGGGTGCGTGGCTGGTGTTTACCGCGGTTTCTGTCGCCGGATTTTTCGCGGCGAGAAACAAAAAGAGAGGGTAGGACGGCAGTGACTGACAAACTTACGACAGGAGAAAAAGATGGAACGAAACAGCAGTAATCTGACAGACGGAAATGTAAAGGCGGCCATGCTGCGGTTTGTGCTGCCGTATCTCCTGTCGTGCTTTCTGCAGACCTTCTACGGGATGGCGGACCTGTTCGTGGTGGGGCTGTACAACGGTTCGGAGACGACGACGGCGGTGTCCGTCGGAAGCCAGGTTATGCATATGCTGACCGTCATGATTGTCGGGCTTGCCATGGGAACCACCGTGCGGATTGCCCGGGCGGTGGGGGCGGGCGACGGGCAGGACGCAAAAAAGACCATCGGTACATCCGTTGTCTTTTTCGGGGTGATTTCTGTTCTTGGGATGCTTGTACTGCTCGCGGCAGCGGAAGGGATTACCGCCGTTATGATGACGCCGCAGGAGGCTGCAGAGGAGACGGCCCGGTATCTGTTTATCTGCTTTTGGGGCATTCCGTTTATCACGGCCTACAACGTGATCGGCAGCATTTTCCGCGGGGCCGGGGATTCGAAAAGCCCGATGATTTTTGTGGCGGCGGCGTGTATTGTGAATCTTGCGGCGGATTTCGCGCTGATCGGCGGACTTGGCATGGGGGCTGCGGGGGCGGCCCTTGCGACGGTCATCGGGCAGGCGGTCAGTGTGGCGATTGCGCTGCCCGTGGCGCGAAAAGTAAATTTCGGCTTTTCCGTTCGGGCAAAGGAGCTGCTGCAGTGGGACAGAGAGGCGCTAAAATCGCTGCTTGCGGTTGGCGTTCCGGTTTCGCTGCAGGACGGGCTGATTCAGATCGCATTCATTGTGATAACGGTTATTGCCAACAGCCGGGGACTTGTGGCGGCCACGGCGGTCGGCATTGTGGAGAAGCTGATTTCCTTTATGTTTCTCGTGCCATCCGCATTTCTGTCGGCCCTTTCATCGGTCACGGCGCAGAATATGGGGGCGAAAAAGCCAAAGCGGGCCAGAGAGTCGCTGCGGTTTGCGCTCCTTATCACGGTGGGCTGGGGGCTTTTCTGCTGTCTGTACTGCCAGCTTTGTCCGCAGACTCTGGTGGGGCTGTTTTCCGGCGACGGCGCGGTCATTGCCGCCGGCTGTGAGTACCTGAGAGCCTACTCCTTTGACTGCGTGTTTGCGGCGGTTCATTTCTGCTTCAGCGGCTATTTCTGCGGCGCTCAGAAATCCGGAATTTCTTTTTTCCACAACATGACGTCCATACTGTCGGCGCGGATTCCGGGTGCTTACCTGGCGAGCCGGTTTTTCCCGGAAACGCTTTATCCCATGGGACTTGCCGCGCCGGCGGGCTCTTTCGTGTCGGCGCTTATATGCGTATTGTTTTACCTGCACTTCCGGCGAAAGGACTTGTAAATCGGCGTCGTTTGTGCTATATTTTAGCGTGAAAAAGCAGCCGCCACTAATGGTAGTGGCGGCTGCAGCTTTACAGAAAGGGCAGACGAATGAATATTTATGTGAATGAGATTACCGGTATCGCCGACGCCATCGTCTCAATGTTTATGAGTAAGCGCTCGTGGACGAGGGAGATGGAGACGGAGATTCGGGCGGTGTGCGACCGGGTGCTGACCCGGCACGGGAAGATAAATGCGGACGCGGACGCGGGGGATCTGGAGCAGTACAGTACCTGGCTGGACAATCTGTTAAAATGGGGCTGGCAGCACATTACGATGCTGCGGTTTATCGACATGTCCGTGACGGTCCAGGGGCTGCACCGGGCGGGGCAGGACGACTGGGATTCCCATGCGGCCCGCTTTGGCAACCGGATAATAAGAAGCAGCACAAGGCTGGCGGAGTTCGGCTACGAGGTGTCCGACTGGTACGCGGACAAAATCGTGCCGACGGATCTGGCGCTGGAATACCTGGGAATCAGCGCGCCGGAGCGCATTGAAAAGGACGGCGTCACGTTTGTCCGGACGGTAAACGGATATATCAGAGAGGACGTGAAGGACAGCGCCGATGTAAAGCGCGGCCTGTACATGCTGAGCATCCCGAGCAATTTTATTTTCAAAATCAATCTGACGGAGTGGGGGCACGTATTTAAGGAGCGAAACAGCAGGGGGAATGCCAACCCGGAGGTTAAGATGTGCTGCGAGAAAATTGCGGATCAGATTACGGAGTTTCAGCCGAAGCTTGACCGGGAGCTGTTTTTGAAGATTAAGAACTGATGTCAGAGGACCGGTGTTTGGGAGAGAGAGGGGTGCTATGAACAGAGAACGAAAGGCGGTAATCGCCGGCAATGAAATTTCGCAGCTGTACACGTTTCGCCTCGGCGGATACGACCAGAAGGTGCTGATTGAGGGAAAAAGCAGAAAGCTTCCGGTGGTCGTTATGCTCCACGGGGGGCCGGGGACGCCGGTTCCCATGTCCGTGGGCTGCCGCGGGCTGTTTCCGGAGTTTACCGACCGGTTTCTCATGGTGTACTGGGATCAGCTGGGCTGCGGAATCAACAACCATGTCATCGACGACCGGTTCGGAATCGACAGCTTTGCGGATATGACGGTTGATCTGCTTGGGGAAATCCGAGCCCTTTTCCCGGACAACCGGATTCTTCTCTTCGCCGTCTCCTGGGGCTCCATACTGAGTGCAAAGGTGCTGGAGCGGGCAACAGTGCCGGTGGACGCCGTTGTGGTCTGCGGGCAGATCGTAAAGAATCTTTTCTTAAACGACGAGGTGTTTTCGGCGCTGGAGCAGTCGGCCCTGCCGAAAACGAAGCTGGAGGAAATCCGCAAAATGCAGGCTGATTCCATGGGGCCAAAGGAGCTGCAGCTTCTGTCCTCGTCCATCCGAAAATACACCGACGGTATGCTCAACAAAAAGGGCGAGCGGGCGCCGATGGGCAGAATTGTAAAAGGTCTTCTGACAAGCCCGGACTACCGGATTTCGGACGTCAAGGCCATGGCGGTCAACGGCTACCGCCACGGAACGGCGCTGTGGCAGGAGATCCTGAAAACCGATCTGTCCCCTGTGCTTGCCGGGACCGCGGTTCCCTACACCATTCTGCAGGGCGACACGGATCTTGTGACGCCCACCGGCATCGTCTTAAGACTGGTAAAGGAGAGCCGAAATCCATTGCTGCAGTGCCGGGTTGTGGAGCGCACGGGGCATATGCCGGGCCTTGCGATGATGAAGCAGGCGCAGAGGATGCTGGAGGAGCTGGCGTACCGGAACGAATAGCAGATGCGGTGACTTTTTGCTGAAGGGTGATATGCATGACAGGGCTTACTACGATTACTGGCTGCTGCAGAAATAAGAGAGCTGCGGCATTGCCTGCGGAGGATTGGAGACAATGCAGACCATACTGATTGTGGAGGATGACCACGAGTTAAACCGCGGTATCGCGCAAAGGCTGCGGCGGGAGGGCTACGACACCTGCGGGGCATACTCCCTCGGGGAGGCAAAGCGGCTGCTTGCGAAGGAGGAGCCGGCGCTGATTCTTCTGGACGTCAGCCTGCCGGACGGGGAAGGGTTCGATCTGATGGCGTGGATGCGGGACAGCGGAAAGCGCCCGGCTCCGGTGATTTTTCTGACTGCGCGGGATCTGGAGGCCGACGCCCTGAAGGGCTATGAGCTGGGGGCGGCGGACTATGTGACAAAGCCCTTCTCGGCCAATATACTGGCGCGCAAAATTGCGATTGCTCTGAACCGGTCAGACGGGCAGGCGGAGACGGATTTCTGCGACGGCAATCTGACGATTCAGCTCAGACAGGGAAGGGTGGGCGTCCGCGGGGAAGCGTGCGGGGTCACGCCGACGGAATTTCGCATACTCTCCGCCTTTTTCACATACCGGAACCAGCTTCTGACCTACGATATGCTGCTGCAGTATCTGTGGGACGGCGGCAGCCAGTTTGTGGACCGGCATGCCCTTGCGGTCAACATAAACCGGCTGCGGGGGAAGCTGGAGGACGACGGGCACAAATACATTGCAAATGTCTACGGGATGGGGTATCAATGGATTGGATGACGGCAGGTGCCGCGCTTTTTACACTGGCGGCGTTCTTTCTGTACCGGTACGGAAAACTAAAGAGGGACGTTCTGGAATTCTCCGACCGGATGGAGGAGAGCCTGGACCGGATACTGGCGGGGGAGCCGGTGGAGGAGGGCTCTGCGGAGGAGTCGCTGTTTGGGAAGCTGAACGAGAGGCTGAACCGGGTGTGGCAGATTTTTGCGGCGAGAGGGCAGGAAAATCGAAGCGAGCGGGAGAAGCTGCAGGAGCTGATCTCCGACATCGCCCACCAATGCCGGATTCCGCTGTCAAATCAGAGGCTGTATCTGGAGATTCTTGGGGAGGAGGCGCTCTCTTCGGAGGGGCGCGCCGCGGCAGAGAGCCTCGAAAACCAGAACAGCCGCATTGAGTTTCTGCTGGAGAGCATGATTAAGCTCTCGCGCCTTGAGACCGGGGCGATTCAGATCCGAAAGGATACGGACGATCTGCCGGACACGGTAAGGCAGGCCCTTGCCCCGGCCGCGCCCCTTGCGGCGAAGAAAAATATCGCGCTGTACGTGGACGGGGACAGCCCGGTGCGGGTACCCCACGACGGCAGGTGGACGGCGGAGGCGGTGCTGAATCTTTTGGACAATGCGGTGAAATACACGAAGGAAAACGGACGGATCGAGATCAGCCTCTGCAGAAGAGAGGTGTTTACCGGAATCCTTGTGTCGGACACCGGAAAAGGAATTGCGCCGCAGCGGCAGGCGGAGATTTTTCAGCGCTTTTACCGGGAGCCGGAGGTGCACGGGCAGGAGGGAATCGGGGTGGGACTGTATCTCACCAGAAAAATTATTGAAATGCAGAACGGTTACGTGGATGTACTGTCGCGCCCCGGGGAGGGCTCGGTCTTTCGCATCTGGCTTCCAAACGGCGGCTCCTGATTCGGGCCGCCGTTTGCGCGTCAGAATCCGAAAAATCACAGTACTGTGATTGTCTGATTCTGTGACTGCTCTGTGATAATCGTCTTTTAGAATAGAGTCAGAAGTCAAAAATAAAAAGACGAGGGAGGCAATAGTATGAAGTGGATCGTGGAAACAAAAGATCTGAAAAAGTACTACAGGCTGGGTGAGAACACCGTAAAGGCGCTGGACGGCGTGAGCCTGCAGGTGAGGGAGCGGGAGTTTGTGGCGGTGACCGGCAGATCCGGCAGCGGAAAGAGCACTCTGCTTCACATGATCGGAGGGCTGGATGTGCCGGACGGGGGCGAGGTGTCCGTGGACGGCAGAAATATTGCGGGGATGAAGCGGGAGGAGCTTACGGTTTTTCGAAGGAGGAAGGTGGGCTTTGTGTTCCAGAGCTACAATCTGGTGCCGGATCTGAGCGTGTACGAGAATGTGGTGCTTCCGGTGGAGCTGGACGGCAGGCGGATCGACGGGACATTTGTGGATGAGATACTGGGGCTTCTGCAGCTTGACGACCGGAGGAAATCCTTTCCCGGGACCCTCTCGGGCGGGCAGCAGCAGCGGGTTGCCATCGCCCGGGCGCTGGCGGCGAAGCCGAAAATCATCCTGGCGGACGAGCCCACCGGAAACCTGGATTCGGCCACGGGCCACGAGGTGATGGGGCTGTTTTCTGTGGTGGCAAAGCGCTACGCCCAGACGATTATTCTGATTACCCACGATTCGGACATCGCCCAGATGGCGGACCGGATCGTGCACATGGAGGACGGGAGGCTTGTGGGGCAGCGGGAGCGTGTTTCCACTGCAGCAGGAGAGGCAGGTGGCTGTCATGCTTAAGAACAACAACAGGCGGGTGATCGGACGAATGGCGGGGCGGGCGTTAAAGGGAAACCGCGGGAGGAGCCTGGTGCTTTTTACGGCGATCGCGCTGTCGTCGTTTATGCTCTTTACGGTGCTGAATGCTGGCGCAGCTTACGTTCGCATGTGGCGTCAGCAGGATCTGCGGCTGAACGGAGCCGAGTACGACGCGGTTCTCTACGGCTGCAGCACAGAGCAGATGGAACAGCTCAGGGAGAACGCGGACATTGTAAGGATCGGCATAATGGGGCTTGCGGGCTGGATGGAGGAGTCGCAGGCCCGGCTTGTCTGGGTGAACGACGTGTTCTGGGAGCAGATGGCCGCGCCGGCCCGCACCTCGATGGAAGGTCATTACCCGGCCGCAGCGGACGAGGTGATGGTCACAAAAAAGGCGCTGGAGCGAGCGGGGCTTGACGGCTGCGGGGTGGGCGATTGTTTTACGGCTGTCTGGACGGGGAAAGGAGGCCGAAGCCGGCAGACGGACTTTCGCATCTCCGGCATCTGGGACGGGTACGGGATTACCGGCGCGTTCTTTGTCTCGGAGGAATTTTACAAAAGCTGCGGATTTGAGCTGTCAGATCTCGGTTCCGGGCGGGTGTTTTTTGATCTGCGGCAGAAGCTTGTGACGAGGCGGCAGCAGGAGGCGCTGACGGAGAGTCTTGCGCTGGCCAGAAGGCAGAGACTGCTTTTTATGGTGGAGTCCGGCTTTTCGGTACCGCTCTTTCTGGGGCTGTCCGGGCTGATTCTTGTGGTGTGTTTTTGTGCATATCTGCTGATCTGCAATATTATGTCCCTGTCCGTCTCGGGAAATATCCGCTGCTACGGACTGCTGCAGACCGTCGGGATGACCGGCAGACAGATACGCGGGTTTTTGTACCGGCAGATGCTTGTCCTCTGGGCGGGCGGGACTGCAGCGGGCATTCTGGCGGGCACTGTCGTTGCGTTCCTCCTGCTGCCCTCGCTGATCGCCGCGTTTGGAATTGAGGAGAGGGCGGAGGTGGAATTTCAGCCGGAGGTGCTTTTTCTGACGATTGTTCTGGCGGCTGTGACGGTTTTTTCGGGCAGCAGAAAGCCGGCGAAGATGGCGGCGCAGATTTCGCCGGTGGAGGCGAGCCGCTATTTCGGCGCGGGAGCGGCGGATGGCCGCATCACAGAAAGGTGGAGCGTTCTCTGGCGCATGGGAGGGCGAAAGGCCTTTGGAAATCCGAAGAAAACAGCGATTATTATGCTGTCGCTGTCGGCGGGGCTGTCGGTGTTTCTGTGCGTGACCACGCTTTTGCAGAGCCAGGGAGCCCGGACGATTGTCTCAAATGCCTGGGGGGAGGACATGGAGATCAGGAACGAGACGCTGCAAAGGCCGGACCGCACGAAACGGCTGAAGCTTCTGGACGGGACGCTCTCGGAGGAGCTTGGGGCGATCCCCGGCGTGCGGGATGTGCGGACGGTGAAGACGGCGGAGATTATGATTCCCTGGGAGAGCGGTTTTGCGGACCGGTGGATGAGGGAGTTCTACCGCACCTGGATGGAGGTTCCTTATGAGTCGGAGCTGGAGAATTACAGGAATTACCCGGAAAATTTCAGCACGTATCTTGTGGGAGTCGAGGAGGCCGACCTGCCGCTGCTGCAGGAGGGGATGGAGCAGCCCCTCGACGAGGCGGATTTTCTGGCGGGAAGGACATGCGTGCTCTACGGGAACGAGCTGAGCTTTCAGACGGAGGACCTGCTGGGAGAGACGGTGCGCTGTGCGGCGTTCGAGGACGGGGAGCACCGGTTTTCCTTTGCGGTGGGAGGGCTTACAACCGGATCGGCCTTTCTTGGGCCGGTCATGGGATACACGCCCACGGTCATTGTCAGCAGAAGGGCGTTTGATGCGTTAAAGCTTCCGGACGACACGTACAGAATACGCCTTACCTATGACAGAGAGTACGATGCCGGGACCGAGGAGGCCGTCCTGTCGCTGCTTGAGAGCCGGACAGAGCTGCGGCACTTAAAAGTGGAGAGCCGGCTTTTGTCCCTTGCGGAAATGAAGGAGGCGCAGGGAAACATGCCGGGCGTGGGCATTGGGATTTCTCTGATTCTTGCGCTGATCGGCGTGATGAACTATGTCAACACGGTGACGGGAAACATCGAGAGCCGCAGAAGGGAGCTTGCGATTCTTGAGAGCATCGGGATGACGCGGAGGCAGATGAACCGGATGCTTGTCCGGGAGGGGGCCGTCTATGCCGTGGGGGCATTCCTTCTGACACTTGTGACGGGACTTCCGGCCACATACGGGCTCTACGAGGCAGTGAACTACAACCAGGTGCCGTTTTTCGTGCCGGCAGTGCCCATCCTGCTTGTTCTGGCTGCGGTTTTTCTCATATGCGTCGGAGTTCCGGTTGTACTGCTGCACGGGATCGGCCTAAAGGGAAGTGTGGTTGAGCGAATCCGGGAGAGGGGTGACTGAGCGCTGGTGTGAAAAACGGGGGAATTTCCCTCGCTTTTCACACCTCTTTTGTTGCTGATATGGGATCTATCCGCGCTGCGCCTCGGTGTAGCGCTTCACATAGCTGCGAATCCTGTCGTATGGGCTTAAGAGGTCGCTGATGGAGCAGTCGTGGTTCAGCGTGTCGATAATGTAGGCAATATATTTGCTCATATCGCAGCTGATGTAGTACTCACGGGCGAGAAGCTCCGGCGACTGGTAGATCAGGTTCGTGGTGACAATGCGGTAGATCAGTCCGTCCTCGTAGGCCTTGTCGAAGGATGCAAGGCCGTTTGTGAACAGGCCGAAGGTGGACACCAGGAAAATCCGCTTTGCCTTGCGCTTTTTCAGCTCCCGCGCGGTGTCGATCATGCTCTCGGCGGAGGAGATCATGTCGTAAATTATAAATACGTCCTTGCCGTCCACGTTGGAGCCCAGGAACTCGTGGGCCACAATCGGGTTGCGCCCGTTTACGATCTTGCTGTAGTCTCTGCGCTTGTAGAACATTCCCATATCCACGCCCAGCACGTTGGCCAGATTGATGGCGCGGGAGGTCGCGCCCTCGTCCGGGCTGATTACCATCAGATGATCCGTGTCGACGGTCAGATCCTTCACGTTTTTGAAGATCCCCTTGATAAACTGGTAGGACGGCATCACGTTCTCAAAGCCGTTCAATGGAATCGCGTTGACCACCCGCGGGTCGTGGGCGTCAAAGGTGATGATATTGTCGATACCCATATTGTAGAGCTCCTGCAGCGCGATCGGGCAGTCCAGGGACTCTCTGGCGGTGCGCCGGTGCTGTCTGCTCTCGTAGAGGAACGGCAGAATGACGGTAATCCTTCTCGCCTTGCCGCCCACCGCCGCAATTACGCGCTTTAAGTCGGCAAAATGGTCGTCCGGTGACATGTGGTTTGTCCGGCCGCAGAGCGAGTAGGTGAGGCTGTAGTTTGTCACGTCAACCATAATGAACAGATCATAGCCCCGAACGGACTGGTTTATCACGCACTTGGCCTCTCCGGAGCCAAAACGCGGGGTGTAGGGCTCGATGATGTAGCTCTCTCGGTAGTAGTCCTTGAAAGCCGCGTCATCCTGATGTTCATGTTCGCGATGCTCCCTCCAGGTCGCCAGGTAGTCGTTGACCATTCGGCCGAGCTGCGTGCAGCTTGCAGTTGGGATCAGGCCGAGTGTGCCGCGTGGTACTGTTTCCAGGATTCTTTCATCGTTTGGCATTGATTTGTCCTCCGTTAAATATGTCTTTGCCGCTTTTGCAAGCGGATGTCGCCGGTGAAAAGCTTGATGAGCGAATAGTTGT
The DNA here is from genome assembly GCA_949740385.1 of uncultured Lachnospiraceae bacterium. Taxonomy (GTDB): domain Bacteria; phylum Bacillota; class Clostridia; order Lachnospirales; family Lachnospiraceae; genus Roseburia. The sequence goes on along the minus strand of CATJJD010000195.1, from coordinate 9,393 downwards.
CCATGATCCGTGAAAACGTCCGCTCCGAGTAGCGCTCCGTCATCTGGCCGATGCTCAGATTCGTGGATATAATTGTGGACCTCCCCCGCAGAATCCGTTCATTCACACACAGGAAGAGCTGGGAGACGGTAAAGGTGTTTGGCATCTCCGTCCCAAGATCGTCGATGACAAGCAGGTCGCTGTCAAAAATACTCTGGTGTGCGGCGATGGCGTCCGCGTCCCTGTCGAATACTCCCCTGCTCAATATATCAAATAATTGGAACGCTGTAAAGTATATAACCGAGTGTCCCTGATTCAGAGTCTCCCTGGCGACACAGTTCGACAAAAAAGTCTTTCCCACGCCGGTATCGCCGTAAAAGAGAAGGTTTTTCGGCTTCTCGTCAAAACAGTCGATAAAATTCCGGCATTCCCGCACCGCGTTCTCAGCCGTTTTGAGAGCGGAGAGTCCGGTGGTGGGGTTGATGTCCTGGTCGGAGTAGTATTCGTAGGAGAAGGCTTCGAAGTTCTCCCGGGAGAGAATCTCCTGTATGTTGGACTGTGCGTAGATCACGTTGATGATCTCCTGCTTAAAGCAGCGGCATTTGACGCCGCCCTGGTATCCGCTGTCTCTGCAGTCCGGGCAGGTGTAGATCGGGTCAAGGTAATCGGGCGGGTATCCGTGCTCCCGCAGAAGGCTTTTCCGTTCCTTCCCGAGGGCGGAAAGCCGTTCCTTTGCGGCGGCGGCCGCGGCGGCATCGCCGTCCAGCAGGAGCTTTGCTCTTTGCACGGAGCAGGAGGCGACGTCGCCGTCGATCTCCTGAAGCCGCGGCAGCTTTTCGTAAACGAGACGGCGGCGCGTGTCCGCGGCGCGGCGGTTCTCAAGCTGCCTTCGGTCGTAGCCGCGCATGATCTCGTCGTATTGTGCGTTGGTAAGTGCCATAGTCGCTCTCCTCGTGTATCAGCCGTGCAGCGAGGTGGAGAGAAGCAGCTCCTCCAGCTTGTCGTAATCATAGCTGCGCTGATTGAAGTTGTTGAATGCGTTTTTCTTTGCAGGGGCGTCTGCGGCGCGCGCAGGCGTCTTTCTGGTCTGGCTGTGGGCGGAGTCCAGCTTCTGCACGTCCGCCAGCGTATGTACTCTGTTCTTGTGCCACTTTTTTAAGATGGAGTCGGTGTACTCGAAGCTTGGCTGATGGATTGCCGTCATGGTGCGGCTGCAGGCCTCCTGAATGAGATTCAGGTCGAAGCCGTACTCCTTCGTCCACTTCTTAATATAGGAAGTTTCTGCGTTCACCAGGCTTCGCCCGGTAATTCCCATGGCCTTCATGACGCCGTAGTAGGCCTGGCTGTGGATGGCTGCATCCTCCCTGGCCTGTCCCACTGTGGTGATTCCGCTGTCATGCCAGCCCAGCGCAACCTTGTCCATGTAGCGCATGCTGGAGTGGCCTTTGCTGATGCAGTACTCCAGCAGGTACACGATGAGCTCCGTGGAAAAGTGAAGCTCCTCGTGCCAGTACAGAAGCGTTCCCACGTCGGTCTGGGTGAGGGGGTGCTTCATGTATGTCTCCACCACGAAAAAGAGCTCGGAGATGTCCGGGTCCTGGCGAAAGACGTTGATCTCGTCCAGGGTGTAGTCGCGCTTCGGCGCAGGGGAAGCGCCGGCAGAAGCCTCCGGCTTTGGGGAAGGCGCTTCCTGCGGCGGCATCGTCCGGGCGGGCGCTGCCGCCTGTGTCTCTTCCTGCGTTTCTGTCTCGTTCAGTGACAAAAGGCAGATTTTGCATATATTGCCCTCCGGGTCGGCCGAGAGGGAGACAAGACCCTGCTTCTCCCAGTAGTTCAGCGCCCGGATCACGTCGTTCTCCGTGTGGTTGACATTGTCCGCAATGGCAGATACCGTACACGGGCGGCTGTTCGAACAGATGCAGCGCAGCAGATAGAGATACACCTTGACAAACTCTCCGTTGGCGTTCGCCATATAATGGTCTATAAACCGGTTGGGCACGATCGTGTCCGTGCAGATACCTTCGCTGTGTAACTGTATTTCAACCATATATCCTCCACCTCATACTCATCCACTTTTTTGCAAATGTGATTATAGCACAACAGATTCGTAAATGGAAGATGGCAAAGGTCCTGGAAATCCCGCCTCATCCGGCTCTGGAATATGCACAAATGACTGTGGATAATGTGGATAACTTACCCGAAAATCAATGCACAATTTAAGAAGCTGTTCCAAAGCCGCGGATACAGGGGTTGTCTGCCGAAGAAAACAATCCCGTATACGGATGAAAAATCCACATAGCCGGATTGATAAAAATCAACATTTCTATGTGGATAATGTGGATAACCTACCTGCCGAGCAGCGCTTCCCCAATGTCCGAGACATTTCCGGCGCCCATAGTTATCAACAGGTCGTTGTTCATACAGTTTTTCAATAAAAATTTTTCGATTTCCTCGAAGGAAGGGAAATAGTACGCCTCTTTTCCCCGCTCCAGAAGAAGTGCGAGAATATCCTTCGAGCTTACGCCGTAAGCGTTCTTCTCCCGGGCAGCGAAGATGTCCGCAAGGACAATAACGTCCGCGAGGGAGAGCACGTCGGCGAAGTCCTGCAGAAACGCCTTCGTGCGGGAATATGTATGGGGCTGGAACACGAGAACAAGCCGCCCGTGGGGATAGTTGGCCGCGGCGGTCAGAGTAGCTCTTATCTCGGTCGGATGGTGGGCGTAGTCGTCGATTATGGTGATGCCGCCAATCCTGCCCTTATACTGGAACCGGCGCTCGGCTCCCCCGAAGGCGGCAAGCCCCCGGGCGATGGTCTCCCCGTCGATGCCCATGACAAAGGAGAGGGCGATGGCCGCAAGCGCATTGCCGGCGTTGTGCCGTCCCGGAACGCAAAGGTGAATGTCCGCGATCACCGAATCGCCGTACATGGCGGTAAAGGAAGCGCACGCCTTCTCGTCATAAGTGAGATCTGCCGCGTAGATGTCCTCTGCGGAGTCAAAGCCGTAGGTGAGAACGCGCTGAGGCTGACCGTCGGTGAGGACGGCCCGGTCTGCGATCTCTCCGTTTATGACGGTCGCGCCGTCCGGCAGGGTGTTGCCGCAGAATTCACGGAAGGAGCGGCGTATGTCGTCCAGATCCTTAAAGAAATCCAGGTGCTCCTCCTCTACATTCAGGACGATGCTGTATTTCGGACGGAAGTGGAGAAAGCTGTTGGTGTACTCGCAGGCCTCCGATACGAACACGTCGGAGGCGCCGACGCGCAGATTGCCCTTTATGGCAGGGAGAATGCCGCCGACGGTGATGGTCGGGTCAGCGTCCGCCGCAAGGAGAATCTGGCTGATCATGGAGGTGGTTGTGGTCTTTCCGTGGGTTCCCGCCACGGCGATGGAGCGGCTGTAATTGTCCATGATCTGTCCGAGAAGCTCCGCCCGGGAGAGCATGGGAAGTCCCTTCTCCTTTGCCGCCCGAAACTCCTCGTTGTCCTCGTGGACTGCCGCGGTGTAGACGACCAGTTCAATGCCGGGGATGATATTGGAGGCGCGCTGCCCCAGGAAAAACCGCGCCCCCGCCTTTTCGAGACGTTCGGTGAGCTCCGATTCCTTTGCGTCGGAGCCGGACACCGTAAAGCCCTTATCCAGAAGGATCTCCGCCAGTCCGCTCATGCTGATGCCGCCGATTCCGATGAAATGAACGTGAGCGCTGCGGCTGAAATTTAATTTATACATAAACTGTACCTGCCTGTAATATAGTATATTATTATTATACCACGAAGGTGTTTTTCGCGCACCTGAAAAACTGTGGTGCAATTTGCCAAAAAACGCGGGAAAAATGAAACGGATTTGTGAAATATGTTGTACAGAAACCGTGGTTGTGGTATAATAGTAAAAATAATATAAGAGGGATGAGAAAGAAGATCCTATGGCAGGACAAGGAGTGGCAGAATGATAAAAAAAGAGATGATAGCGATGCTTCTTGCGGGCGGGCAGGGCAGCAGGCTCGGTGTGCTGACTGCAGATGTCGCAAAGCCGGCAGTGGCGTTCGGCGGGAAATACCGGATTATTGATTTTCCGCTGAGCAACTGCATTAATTCCGGGATTGATACGGTGGGGGTGCTGACCCAGTACCAGCCGCTGCGGCTTAATACGCATATCGGAATCGGCATTCCGTGGGACCTGGACCGCAACAACGGCGGAGTTACCGTGCTTCCGCCCTATGAGAAGAGCGACAACAGCGAGTGGTATACGGGCACGGCCAACGCGATTTACCAGAATCTGCGCTACATGGAGAGCTATAATCCGGAGTATGTACTGATTCTTTCCGGCGATCATATTTACAAGATGGACTATGAGGTCATGCTGGACTTCCACCGGGCCAATAAGGCGGACGTGACGATTGCCACGATGCCCGTCTCACTGGAGGAGGCAGGCCGGTTCGGCATTGTGATCGCGGATCGGAACAAGCGGATTATGGACTTTGAGGAGAAGCCCGCCGAGCCGAGGAGCAATCTGGCGTCGATGGGTATCTACATCTTCTCATGGAAGGTGCTGCGCGATGCGCTCATTGAGTTGAAGAATCAGCAGAGCTGTGATTTCGGCAAACACATCATTCCGTACTGCTTCGAGAAGGACATGCGGCTTTTTGCATATGAATTCAACGGCTACTGGAAGGATGTGGGGACGCTGGGGTCGTACTGGGAGGCGAATATGGAGCTGATCGACCTGATTCCGGAGTTCAATCTGTATGAGGAATACTGGAAGATCTACACCAGGGGCGACACCATCGAGCCGCTGTACATCTCGCCGGAGGGACATGCGGAGCACTGTATGATCGGAGAAGGGTCCGAGATACTGGGGGAGGTTACCGGTTCCGTTGTGGGATCGAACGTACATATAGGAGCGGGCGCAGTCGTCCGCGATTCGATCATCATGAAGGACACATGGATCGGCGATGGCGCCGTCATCGAAAAAGCGATCATAGCGGAGAACTGCCGCATCGGCAGCGGTGCTGTGCTCGGAGTGGGGGAAGAGGTGCCAAACCGGTTCAACGAGAGCGTTTACGCATTCGGACTGGTGACAGTCGGGGAGGACTCCGTGGTACCGGAAGGTGTCCGGATAGGCAAAAACACCGCGATTTCCGGTGTGACAGAGCCGACAGACTATCCGGACGCAATGTTGGCAGGCGGAGAAGTATTGATTAAGGCAGGTGACAGAGAATGAAGGCAGTAGGAATTATTCTGGCGGGCGGTACAAACAACCGGATGAAGGAGTTGTCAAGGAAGCGCGCGATTCCTGCAATGCCGGTGGGCGGCAGCTTCCGCTGTATTGATTTTGCGCTCAGCAACATGAGCAACTCCAGGGTACAGACCGTGGCCGTGCTGACACAGTACAACGCCCGTTCATTAAATGAACATTTAAGTTCTTCCAAGTGGTGGAATTTCGGGAGAAAGCAGGGCGGCATGTATCTGTTCACGCCGACGGTGACGGCGGACAACAGCGACTGGTACCGGGGGACGGCGGATGCCATGTACCAGAATATCGATTTTCTGAAACGGCGCCATGAGCCGTATGTGATCATATCCAGCGGAGACTGCGTATACAAGATGGACTACAACCGTCTGCTGGACTACCACATTGCAAAGAAGGCCGATATAACTGTAACCTGCAAGGAACTTGATGCCGGAGCGGATGTGAGCCGGTTCGGCGTTGTGCGCATGAACGAGGATTCCCGCATCACGGATTTTGAGGAGAAGCCGCTGGTGGCCCGGTCCAATACCATATCCACCGGAGTCTACGTTATACGCAGACGGCAGCTCATCGAGATTCTGGAGAAATCCGCACAGGAGAACCGCGTTGACTTTGTGGCGGACGTGCTTGTGCGCTACCGCAACATCAAGCGCATCTACGGCTTCAAGATGACGGAGTACTGGAGCAACATTGCCAGTGTGGAGGATTTTTACCGCACCAATATGGATTTCTTAAAGCCGGATCTGCGGGAGTACTTTTTCCGGCAGGAGCCCGGGATTTATTCCCGGGTGGACGATCTTCCGCCGGCGAAGTTCAACGCCGGCTCGGACATCGCGGGCAGCCTGATTTCCAGCGGATGTATCATCAACGGCCGTGTGGAGAATTCGGTACTTTTCAAGAAAGTATTTGTCGGCAAGAACTGTGTGATTAAAAACTCAGTAATTTTAAATGACTCCTACATTGGAGACAACACCCATGTGGAGAATTGTATCGTGGAGAGCCGCGGAACGCTCAAGGCGAACACCTATTACTGCGGAGAGAACGAGATTTTGATCGTTTCGGAAAACAATGAGCGTTACATGCTGTAGCGACAGGATGTGGCGGCGGGACTCCCAAAACTTTGATTAAGGGGATGAACGTATGCAGATAACAGATGTTAGAATTCGAAAAGTGGACAAGGAAGGAAAGATGAAAGCGGTGGTATCCATCACCATAGACGACGAATTTGTGGTACATGACATCAAGGTGATTGAGGGTGAAAACGGACTGTTTATTGCGATGCCGAGCCGCAGGGCGAGCGACGGGGAGTATCGGGACATAGCGCATCCGATCAACTCCGGTACGCGTGAGAGCATTCAAAACTCGATCCTCGCAAAGTACAGCGAGGTTGTGGAACAGGAGGAGTAATATATGTAATTTTTCAGAGCCGCGGCAGCACTGCGGCTCTTTTTGCTTGCGCGAAACCGAAACTGCGATTATAATGTACGAAAGTCAGTTTTTCCGAGGAGGGGGAAAGGATGTTTTTAATTGCAGGGCTTGGAAATCCGGAAAACAGGTACGACGGAACGAGGCACAATATCGGATTCGATGTCATAGATGTGCTGGCAGAGCGATACCATATAAGTATGAATGAGAAAAAGCACCGCGCCATATGCGGCTCCGGCGTGATCGAAGGCGTCCGGGTGCTTCTGGCCAAACCGCTCACTTATATGAACTTAAGCGGCGAGAGCATTCGGGAGATTGTAAACTACTATAAGCTCAGCCCGGAGGATGATATGCTTGTGGTGTTCGATGACGTGAGCCTTGCGCCGGGGACCATCCGGGTGCGGAAAAAAGGCAGCGCCGGGGGCCACAACGGCATTAAGAGCATAATCGCGGGGCTTGGCACACAGAATTTCATGCGGATTAAGGAGGGCGTGGGGGAGACGCCTCCGGGCTGGGATCTGGCGGATTATGTGCTGGGCCGGTTTTCGAGGGAGGAGCGGGCGCTGGTTGAGCCGGCGCTGTCGGACGCCGCGGATGCTGCCGCGCTTATGGCGCAGGGTGATGTTGGGCAGGCGATGAATGAGTACAACGCAAAGGCAAAGCCGAAGGAGGAGAAACCTTGAGAGCTTTTACCGAACCATTAAGGCAGCTTGGCGAATACGAGGATATGGAAAAGGCCATCGGCCGCGGGCCGGGGCTTGTGACCGTAACGGGATGTATCGATGCCCAGAAGCCGCACATGATCTATACGTTTGGCAGCGCCAGAAAAAACCGCATCGTCGTCACCTTCCACGAGCAGCGGGCGAAGGAGCTCTATGACGACCTGCGCTTTTTTGATCCGAACGCGGTGTACTACCCGGCGAAGGACGTGCTCTTCTACCAGTCGGACATCCGGGGCAACCTGCTTACGGCGGAGCGCATTCAGGCGCTCGCCGCCATGCGGGAGCAGGAGAGCGTCACGCTTATTACGACGTTTGACGCGCTGATGAACACAATGGCCGGGGCAGAGCAGACCTTTGGGGCGGTGAGAAGAATATGCCCGGGGGATACGGCAGAGCTTGCGGAGCTGACGGCGGATCTGGTGCGCATGGGCTACGAGAGGGAGTACCAGGTCACAAGCATGGGGCAGTTTGCGCTGCGGGGCGGCATTCTTGACATATTTCCGCTGACGGAGGAGAATCCGGTCCGCATTGAGATGTGGGGCGACGAGGTGGACACCGTGCGGGCCTTCGACACGGAGAGCCAGAAGTCCATCGAAAACCTGGATGAGCTTGTGATCTACCCGGCCTGCGAGCTTGTGCTCACGAAGGAGCAGAAGGCGGCGGGGATTGAGGCGATGCTTGCGGAGGCGGAACAGTTTTCCGGAAAGCTTCGCGCAGAGCGAAAGACCGAGGAGGCGGCAAGAGCCCTCGGCATGGCGAAGGAGCTTGCGCAGGAGTGGGGAGAGCTGTCGGTGACGGCCGGGATGGATGCCTTTTTGTCCTATTTCTGCAGCGAGCGGGTGAGTATTCTGGACTATTTTGCGCCGAATGAAACGCTTTTGTTTTTTGACGAGCTGGGGCGCGGAGCGGAGCGGGGCAGGCAGACGGAGGTGGAGTACGCTGAGAGCATGAAGCAGCGGCTGGAGAAGGGCTACATTCTGCCGGGGCAGATGCGGGAGCTGTTCGGCTACCGGGAGATTATGGGGCGGATCATGCGCTATTGCTGCGTTTCACTGGCGGCTCTTGACGGCAAAACCTGCGGTCTTTTAGCAAACGGCGCTTTTGCGGTTCAGGTAAAGAGCGTCAGCGCCTACAATAACAGCTTTGAGCTGCTGATTAAGGATCTCGGACGGTATAAGAAGAACGGGTATCGGATTATTCTGCTCTCGGGCTCGAGAACCCGGGCCGTGCGGCTGGCGGAGGACATTCAAAGCGAGGGCATTTCCTGCTTTTACACCGACGACTACAGCCACGCGCTTTTGCCGGGGCAGGTTATGGTGTGCTACGGGAAGGTGCGAAGGGGGTACGAGTACCCGATCCTGCAGTTTGCGGTGATTACGGAGACGGATATCTTCGGGGGCGAGAAGAAGAAAAAGAAGCGGCGGAAAACTTACGAGGGGGAGAAGATTCAGAGCTTTACGGATCTTGCGGTCGGGGACTATGTGGTTCACGAGAATCACGGACTGGGAGTCTACCGGGGAATCGAGAAGATCGAAGTGGACCGGAAGGTGAAGGACTACATCAAGATCGAGTACGCGGGGGGATCGAATCTCTACATTCTTGCGACGCAGCTGGAGCTGATCCAGAAATACGCCGGGAAGGACGCGAAAAAGCCGAAGCTGAACCGGCTCGGCGGGCAGGAGTGGAGCCGGACGCGGGCGAAGGTGCAGGGGGCGGTGAAGGAGATCGCCCACGATCTTGTGCAGCTCTACGCGGCGCGGGAGAAGAAGGACGGCTACGTCTACGGCCAGGATACGGCGTGGCAGAAGGAGTTCGAGGAGCTGTTTCCTTTCGAGGAGACGGAGGATCAGGTGCTGGCCATCGAGGCGACGAAGCGGGATATGGAGAGCACAAAGATTATGGACCGGATGATCTGCGGGGACGTGGGCTACGGCAAGACGGAGATCGCCATCCGTGCGGCCTTTAAGGCGGTGCAGGAGGATAAGCAGGTGGCCTACCTTGCGCCTACGACGATTCTGGCCCAG
>CATJJD010000194.1 GCA_949740385.1 uncultured Lachnospiraceae bacterium | reverse complement strand
TTCTGCGGAAACAGCCGGAGCAGGAAAGGGTATCATGCAGCAGAGCACGACAAGCAGCGTAATGTTGAGCCGGTCAATTCCCGCGTTCAGGCTTTTCTCCGGCAGCGCATAGGAAACGACCATCCGGTAATTGTCACAGTGGAAATTGCAGACATACCCCACGTAGGACTTCCCCTCGTGGCGGATGACCTGCGTGACATTTCCGGACTCCTGCGCCAGTTCAAAGAGCTTTTCGTAGACCGCCTCCGGCTCCCCGCCGGTGCTCTCCCCCTCCGCCAGCGTCAGGTACGCCGCACTGTCCCCGAAGGCGACCCTTACGGCCCCCGGATTGTCCACCGGAAGCTCCCGCAGAAGCAACGGCACATCCAGCCCCAGCACAAGGGTCGCATACTTCTCGTAGTTCTTTGCGGTGTAGAGATTTCGAATCAGGTAAATCTGATCGTCCACCACATGCACCTCCACGTAATTGCTGTCCTTTTCCGCCACCCGCCGGACAAGCGGGTGCACCTGCTCCATAAAACGCTCCGAGGCGTAGCCGTTTTTTCCGGTGTAGCAGCCCGGCAGTTCCTCCCCGGCCAGATAAAATGCATAGCGCGCCACCTGATCATCCATGTAGTACTTGGAAATCAGGGACGCCCGTATGGTGGTCAGATATTCATTTCGGCTCGTAAATCCTGTCCGGTAGCGCCGGTAATCGCTCTCCCATTCTCCCTCATAGCTGGGCCGCTGCATTTTGCTGATCGCCTCGTCAATGTCCGTGGAAATCAGTGCGGCGGTTACCTCAACCGAATTGCGCATAAGGGCATCGGTCTTCTCCAGGTACGCCTTCTGATAATCGTGGAAGATGAACCAGGAGAAGAAGATGATGGGGACAAGCCATGCCAGCGCAAACACAAAGAGCAGAATTTTTCTCAGTGAAATCATCGGTTTCTTCATGTACACTATTATACCATGGAGACTCTCTTTTTCATAGCTTTACAGCCCTAAAAATGCCTCGTAGCGCTCACATATATTTTTTGCCTCCTCCGGTCTGCCCCGCTCGCAGAAAATGCGCAGCAGCGGCTCCGTCCCGGAGAAGCGGGCAATCACCCAGCGTCCGTCTCGCTCATCTTTGCGGAAATGTGCTTGAAGCCCACCGGAACCTCGTAGCATTTCTCGCCGAAGCTCTCCGCCACCTTATCCAGCACATGGGTAGTGCAGATGTTGCGGACTACCGGCCCGCTCCAGTTTCGATATTTTTTCAGATAGTAGTACAGCAGCACAAGAATCTCGTTCGGATGAAGGAAACGGCCGGTGTCGTCGATAATGCCGATGCGGTCCGCGTCTCCGTCCGTCGCGATTCCGATGTCGTAGAACCAGTCCCGCTCATAGTTATGCAGAGACAGCAGCGTGG
>CATJJD010000193.1 GCA_949740385.1 uncultured Lachnospiraceae bacterium | reverse complement strand
ATCAGCCTTCCTGATTTATTATTTTCCTTCGCTTCCCGGTACATTTTGTAATGTCTGCGATAGCTGTCCTGAAATTCGCGCCTTGTTACATTTATCCTTTTATTCATCCGTAATTTCTCCCGGTTTTATCCCTGTCCGTATCATACAGCAAATGGAATAACATTATTTTAATACACATATTCCGCTTTCGCAAGTAAGAAACCTCCGGGCTTACAGGCAAATAAAAACAGCAGGCAATTTTGTTTTTCACACAAAATTGCCTGCTCCTCTCTTTCGGCCGTGAATCCCGTTCCGTCATCCGCCGCCGTCCCTGCAGGGCCGCAGTCAATAAGCGCTACAATCCTTTCAGCGTGAAGGGGATTTTCTGAAAAATGCTTAAACCTTAACCCGCTACTACCACCGGATCAGTGCGCAGATCTTCTCCGTCGCCCGTTCCACCGCCTCCGGCGCAAATCCCATAAAGAGCATATGTGAAAGCTCGCCCAGAGACAGATTCATATTTTCCACATCCTTCCCCAGAATCATGCCGTAGGCATTCGGCAGATCTTCCTTTAAGATCGCCATCGCTTCCGCGTCCCCCGCAAGCTCGCCGAGCCTTGTGGCCGGAGAATAAATTCTGCGGAAATCCCTGGTCGGCGTGTAGGAGAAGTCGTACACACCCGCAGAGAGCACGGCGCTTCCGTCCGCACCGACTGCGGCGTCAATTCCCTGCACGTTCTTCCCGCTGCAGCGCGGAAGGGTAACGACCGCCTCACAGCCGAAAGGAATTTCCACATGCATCGAGAAGGTACCGTCCTCCGCAATTTTCCAGTTGGACACATATTTTCCGCTGGCGGAATTGTATGAGCAATTGAAAAAGCGGAATTTCATGCTCGGCTCCGGCGCAATGACCGCCCGGCGGTAACCAGGCTCTGCCGGGCGGATTCCCGCGATATACGCATAGAAGAACTCCACCACCGAGCCGTAGGAATAGTGGTTGAAGGAATTCATGCCCGTGCCGCTGCATGTGCCGTCCGCAAGCAGCGAATTCCAGCGCTCCCAGATGGTCGTAGCCCCAAGGTTCACACAGTAGAGCCAGCCCGGAAAGCCCTCCTGGAACAGGAAATGGTACGCAAGGTCCGTCATCCCGTTCTCACAGAGCGTCACGCACAGAAGAGGCGCGCCGACGAAGCCGCACTTAATCTTATAGCAGTCCTTTTTCAGCCGTTCCCGGAACTGATCGATCAGCCTCTGCTTATCCAGGTACAGGCCGAATCGAAGCGCCACAATGTACGACGCCTGCGTGTCCATGGCAAGCCTGCCGCTCGGCGTGAAGTACTCCGCAAAAATCGCCTGCCGGATCTCCTCTGCCCGCTTTTTATATTTGTCCGCGTCCTCGGAATAACCCAGGCGCTCCGCCATCTCCCCGGTAATTTTTGTGGACTGGTAATAGTACACCGTCCCGATGTAGTCGTCGTCCGTGCTTCCCTTAAAGCTCTGCTCGGTGATGCCGTCCAGCGCCAGCCAGTCGCCGAACTGGAAGCCGTTTAAGAAGAGGCGTTTTCCCCCCTTCTCTTCGTCCACCCGGTACATGTACTCGCACCAGTCGCGCATCAGAGGGTAATGCATCCGCAGCGCCTCCGTCTCCCCGAAGGTTTTATGCATTTCCGCCGGCACAAAGGTTCCCACATCGCCCCAGACGGAAGAGGCCCCGCCGCTCCCGAGGGACGGGATGTAATTCGCAACGGCTCCGTTTGCCCGGACCTGCTCGCTTCTTAAGTCCCTTAAGAACTTGCTGTAAAAGGCCCGCGTGTCCATATTGTAGGACGCGGTGGGCGCAAACACCTGCGCGTCGCCGGTCCAGCCCAGGCGCTCACTGCGCTGCGGGCAGTCGGTAGGCATGTCGATAAAGTTCGATTTCTGCCCCCAGATACAGTTTGCGTACAGCCGGTTGATCTTCTCGTCGGACGTCTCGATATAGCCGGTGCGCTCCAGATCCGAGTACACAACCTTCGCGGTCACATCCTCCTTCTTTATCTCCCCCGGCCACCCGGTGACCCGCAGATACCGATAACCGAAAAAGGTAAAATGCGGCCGCACCGTCTCCTTTCGCCCGTCCGAAACATACACGAACTTCGATTCCGCCTCCCGGTAATTGTCGTGATAGAAATTGCCCTCCTGCAGAATCTCCGCACACTCGAAGGTAACCGTGGTCCCCGCCGCAAAATCCGCCTCAAACTGCATAAATCCCGCATGATTCTGTCCGAAATCCAGCACCGTCTCCCCCGCCGGCGTATGAAGGATTTCCTGCACGGCAAGCTCCTCCTTCACCACAACCGGAACGCTGAAACGGGCCGAAAGCTTTCCCGGAGCCGAAACAGACACCGCATTTTTCAGGGAATTGTCCTTCCCCTCCCACAGCCTGCGGTTATAGATTTCCCCCAGGTAGATACCGCTGTCCTCAATGTCGCTTCCGCAGTACTGCCAGCTCTCGCCGCTTCCGATCACTTCCCCGCTGCCGTCCTCGTACTCCACATGCAGCTCCGCAATGACCTTCATCCGGTCGCCGAAATTATTGTCCTTTGACTCAAGGCCGAAGGTCCCCATGTACCAGCCCCTGCCGAGCATGATCTCCAGCCGGTTTGACGCTGCAATCATACCGGTAATATCGTAAGTCTCATACTGGTAAGACTCCAGGTAATCGTTGATAAACGGCGCAAGATATTCGTCTCCGATCTTTACCCCGTTCAGATACGCTTCGTACAGCCCCAGCCCGCACACATAAATGCGCGCCCGCTTTACCCTTTTACCGGAGGAGAACTCCTTTACAAATACCGGATGAAAGGTATCCTCCTCCCTTGTCCCGATCCACTCCGCCTGCCACGGCTCATCCATCTTTCCGGTCTCAAAGAGCGCCGTATCACTCACCGCCGTCTCGCCGCTGTCTCCTGTCACCGCCACGCGCCAGTAGTAAGTCGTGCGCGGCCTCAGATCGGGCTTTATCTCTGTCTCCACCGGATTTAAGTCCGTGCCCTCCACTTTTGTGATAATATTGCTGAAATCCGGGCAGTCGCTCACCTCAACCACAATATTTTCCGCTCTTTTTGCTGAAGTATCCTCCACTTTCCAGGAACAGAACAGACGGTCAAATTCGTATCCCACCGGGTCTGTCAGTCCGTTTAGCTTTAATCCGACAACTCTCATTTTTACACACCATGCCGCGCGCCCGCAGCCTTCCTTTCCTCAGATCTTATCTCACTTTGCAGAACTGCAAAACGCCCCGGCCACACATGTGCCGGGGCGCGACGAAATTCACATACCGTTTCATACATTCCGCAGACACTCAGGAAGAGCGCCCTTTTTCTCTTCTGTTTTGCTCCGGCCCGCTACTGCTTTGACGGAGAAGGCGTCGGATCGCAGACCGCCGTGTAGTGCGCCTTGCGGCTCTTGAACTCCTCATCCTTGTAGAGATCCATCAGGCGGGACTCATTCTCGAAAATGTCGTCTCCGTGCAGCTTCTTGCCGGACACGATGTCGTGCGCCTTATGCTCATCCGCCGGGTCAAACTTAAACTTAAAGGCTCCGTCAACCACCTCGAGTGTTCCCTCAAGGCCGCAGAGCTCGCACACGCAGTGCGTGGTTCCCGGGAAGATGTAGAAGTTGTTGCCCTGGCAGTGCGGACATGCGCCCTCCCTGCCCTTCCAGTAGGACTTATTGTTCTCCGCAACCGGAAGCTTTCCCTCCTTGTTGTCCTCTGCGATCTCCTTTGCCGCCTCAACAAGATTGCGCCCGATCTCCTTCATGCGCTCGATCTTGTCATCCTGCATGATGACGTCCTTGCACCAGGAGAAGAACTCGTTGTTGACAACCTTCCAGCCCGGGCTCATGGCCAGCATGGCGTGATCCGTCTCCACGCGCACCGCCCAGTCGGAGCCGCCGATTCCCACGAAGGATACGGCCTTTTGCTTAAAGTACTTCGGGTCAAGCCCCTGTCCGGTCTTCTCGAGCATCTGGAAGTGTGCGCCGATGAGCATGCCGGAATCGTGTCCCGGACCCATGCGGTCCGTCAGCGCGTGGAACAGGCCCGAGCCGCCGGACTCGTAGATCGGATCTACAAAGAGCACGCCGTCCGCGTCCACCATCTTCTCGTAGAAGGCCTTAAAGTCGTCCTTCTGGGTGCAGATCATGCCCTTTCCCATCACAAGACCGCGGGAGCATGCCACACAGCCGGTACAGTATTTGATGTCCCAGTCAAACATGTGGATGAACTCGATCTCCGCCCCCTCTTCCCTTGCGGCTTCCAGCGCCACACGGCACATGGTGTCGTTGTTGCCGTTTTTCGTTCCCAGTGAAACCCCTAAAATTTTCATCTTTTCTCTCCTTTATGTATGCTGTTTCCTGCATTGCCATAGCTTCATTATCTCACGATTTTCAGGCGCAGACAACACTTTTATGTATCAATAAATTGCAGTTTTATGACTTTTTTCCTGTTCGGCTTTTCATCTGTTTCCGACGATATAAAAAGTCCGACCTTCGATTGATTTATGCTCTGAAATCTGTTATATTTAATTCCATAAAAGGAATAACCGTGTTGCAGGGTGGGTTTGACCTCCGATTCTTTCAGAATGGAGGTGATGCCTATGGATCGAAATAATAAACATTTTGATTTCAAAGACATGCTCGGTTTCGGCATGTTTTTGCTGGCGTTGCTTACATTCATTTTTACCTTTTGTAAGTAACGTTACATAGAAAAACCACCCCTGAACTTTGAGCGGTCGTGGGGTGGAATTTCTATCCTGTACTGGTCAACCCACCTTGTGGGCGGATGTTCCTTTTATAATTCCACTATAGCACATTACCTGTGCTCTTTCAACCGCAATTTTTTCGCCTGCCCGATTATTATTTACCGGTTCACAGACATCGTTTCGCTCTGATCATCTGCCTCTACTTCCCGTACACCGAGAGCACCTGCTCCTTCTCAATAAAAATCGAAGCGCCCCGGTAGCGCACCCGGCAGAGCGAAGGCGCCTTCGGGCTCATCTCAATATACGGGTGATTCAGCTGATCCTCAATCACCGCGGTACCCGCATAAATGTGGTCCACCAGCCCGATAAAGTCGTCCACATACTCTTTTGAAATCGGCGTGCCGTTGTGGTTCGGAAGCAGGAAGTCGTAAGCGTCCGAGAGCTCCTTCATCCGCACGGTGTTGGCCAGCAGATTGTCCAGGCGCTCCCTCACATCGTAAGGCGCATCCGGGTTGCCCGAGTTGTCAAACATGAGCACCTGGGCGGACTCCAGATCGTCCCCGCACAGAAACAGCCGATACTTCCGGTCCAGGAAAAACAGCGTGCTGTTGCAGTGGGCCGGCGCAGCACCTGTCACCTCGATGGTCCGGTTCCCAAGCTCGATCGTGCAGTCCTTCACCTCAAGCTTCTCATAGTCCGGGTGCGGCAGCTTTGTCAGGTCAAACGGCACTGCATCGCCCTCCACGGACGGCGCGTCGATTCTCCATCCGTCGCTCACATACACCTGCGCAAACTCGCCGTTTCCCGCCGCATGATCCGGGTGAAAATGCGTGTTCGCCACCACAATCGGCTTATCCGTCAGCGTCTCCACAAACGCCCGCAGATTCCCCGCGCCATAGCCGGTGTCAACCAGAAGCGCCCGCTCGTCGCCCTCCAGCAGGTACATGTACTCGGTTCCGTTCATAAAGCTGATCACCCAGGTCTTCTCCTTAAGCTTCCAGGCCATATAGCTTCCAAAAATCTGTTCCTTTGTCAGTTCCATTTCGGTGTCTCCTTTCCTGAAATAAAAATCGGTGCACTGCAGCGGCTATTCCGTTTTCAGCCTTACCCGGACGCTGAACGCGCCCCCCACAAGCTCTCTGACCTCTTCCCCGATGCGAAGCTCTGCGGTCGTTCCAACCGGCACGCGCCCTGCCGCCAGCACCGTGCCGCCCTCCTCCAGCCTCCAGCTCAGCGCGGCCGCGCCGTAAGGCGTATTTACCGAGCAGCTGCTCTCCGTCAGCCCGCAGTCCACGTCCGGCGCAAAGAGGATTCTGCGGTAGCCCGGCTCCAGGCGCCGTATGCCTCCGATATGCCGGTAAATCCAGTCGCCCACGCAGCCGAAGGCGTAGTGGTTGCAGGAGGACTCGGTCGGCGTGCCGTCCGGCGCAATCGCCAGCCAGTTCTCCCAGACGGTGGTCGCCCCCATCTCCACCATGTACAGCCAGGACGGCGGCTTTGTCTGGAACAAAAGCCGGTACGCAAGCTCCCTGTACCCGTTGTCCGTCAGCACGTCCAGCAGGTATGGCACGGAGACAAACCCGGTGTCCAGGCAGTCGCCGTTTTCGTGAATGAGCGTCACAAGCCGCTCTGCCACCTTCTGTCTCAGCTCCCCCTCCACAATACCGGCCTTCAGCACAATCACGTAAAGCCCCTGTAAGCTGCTGCCGTTTACCGTGCCGTCCGACGCCACAAACTCCTCCCTGACTGCCCGGCGTATTTTTTCCAGAAGCGCCTCCTGCAAATCGGCCTTCTCATTCATGCCGAGGGCGCGCAGCACCCTGATATAGTGCGACACCGTGACCGCGTAAAACGCGCTCCCCACAACCGGAGCCGTCTCCGCCGTCCCCCGCTGCACGCCGTCGGGAAGCGCCCGCAGACTCGGAATCAGCCAGTCGCCGAAATGATACTGCTTCGTCCACAGATAAGGATTCCGCGCCTTCTGCTCCTCTGTAAAATTCCCGTAACCCTCCGGCTTCAGCTCGCAGCTTTCCCGGATGTAATCCAGCCACCGCTCCATCATCGAAAGATTGTCAAGGAGCACCCGCCGGTCGCCGTAGCACTCATACAGATACCAGGGCACCAGCACGCAGGCGTCCCCCCAGGCCGCAGAGGAATTCGAGCCGCCGCTCATCAGGCGCTGCATCTGCTCCTGCTTCGGCGGATTCGGAATGACCACCGGAATCTCCCCGTCAAAAAGCTGCTCCGCCCGCATGTTCATAAGCCAGGCCGACAGAAAATTTCTCAGGTCAAAGTTGAAGCAGCCCGTTTTGGCGAACACCTGAATATCGCCGGTCCAGCCCAGCTTCTCCCGCTGCGGGCAGTCCGTCGGAACGGAAAACATATTGGCGGCGGTACTCCGGCAAATGTTTTGCTGAAGCCGGTTGAGCCTCTCGTCGGAGCACCGGAACTGCCCGGCCGGTTCCACCGGACTCCCCATCACGTAAGCCTTCGCCGCGACAATCTGCGCCTTTTTCAGGCCGGACACCCGCACGTAGCGGAAGCCGTGGTAAGTAAACTGCGGCTCAAACACCTGCTCTCCCTCTGCGCAGACGAGCACGTCCTTCTGATCCTTGTTTCTGCCGAGAATATTGTTGACGTAATTGCCGTCCCGGTCCAGAATCTCGCCGTGCTCAAAGGTGACCGTATCCCCCTTCTTCGCCCGAAGCGTTATGTGAAGCACACCGGCAATCACCTGACCGAAATCTATGACCAGCTCCTTCTTCGGCGTCTCAAAAATGCGCACCGCGTCGAGAATGTCGGTCACGCACACCGGATCGAGGGGCTGGGCCGTCAGACTGCTCCGGTCGTAATCCGCCCTGCTGCAGGCATCCCACGCACTGTCGTCGTAGCCCGCCCGCATCCAGGAGTCGTCTCTCACCGACAGATCCTGCTTTTCCCCGATGTACAGATCCGAGTAGCGGATAAAGGATTCGGACGAACGAAACCGCTCATCCGAACAGATCACCTCACGGCTTCCGTCGGTGTACGTGATCTCCATCTGCATAATGAACCCCAGCCGGTTTCCGTAGTTGCAGCTGTCCCCCGACATCCCAAGCCGGCCGATCCACCAGCCGTCCGCAAGGCAGACGCCGATTACGTTCTCTCCCTGTACAAGCGCAGCCGTCACATCGTAGGTCTGGTAGTAGAGCACCTTCCCGTAGGCGGAGTTCTCCGGCGCAAGCCTTCGCACCGAGAGCCTCCTTGCGTTTAAACAGAGGCTGTATATGCCGTGGGCGCTGGCGTAGATGCGCGCTCTTTTGACCTTTTTTTTCAGAAAAACACTTCTTCTGAGCTGTCGGACCGGCTTAAGGCGCGCCTCCCCGCCCCAGAACTCCGGGTTTGGAATCAGAAGCTGCATAAAGGCAAGCTGCTTTTCCTCCTCGGCGTTCTCCTGCACAGGCTCAATCCAGTCGGCCTCCCAGCCGGTCCCGAGAAACCCGGTCTCAAACGTCTGACGCACCGCCTCCTGCTTCTCGTCCCGCTCGTCCCAGAGCTGCAGTGCCGCCTCACAGACGCTCTTCGGTTCCAGCGGCTCGCCCTCATATACGACATAATTGTCGTTTTTGTACGGGCATTTCCCGCTGTCCCAGACACGCCTGCCCTCCATCGTCACCCTGATGCGGTATGCGCTGATCTGCTTTCCTGGCGACGCCGTATCCACCGCAAAGTGGAATACCGGGGTCGGGTTGTCCGTCCCCTGACAGAGCTTTCGCCCGTCAATATCAAACTTCGTTACTCTTAATTCTGCTGCCATAATGCCTCCCTCGAAACGATCTGCGCTGCCCTTTTTCAAAGGCAGGAACCAATGCGTTTCTCCTGTCCTCGAAAAAGGGCAGCCGCACAGCCTGCTGTGCAGCCGCCCGGCGATTTCCCTTTACAGTCTGGTTTTCGGATCAAAAGAGCTCTTACTGACTTATTTTGCGGCCGCAAGCGCCCTGCTTCGCTTTTCTTTGTACATCCTGTGCAGCCCGATCTTATAGCTGTTGGACGTGTACACGAGAAACGCCATGACAATCACGCCGTTTAACACGGTCTGCAGCGAACTGCCAAGCCCCAGCTTCGCAAAGCCGGAGGTGATAATCGCCTGCGCAAAGGCGCCCATCAGCACCCCCACGTTCTTGTCGGAGTATTTCTCGATGGCGCCGCCGATAAACAGCGGAAGAAACGCCGACATAAAGTAGGATGAGCTGCTCAGTCCGATCTCCGGCGCAACCGTGCCGAATTTGCTTAAGTACATGCAGGCCGCAAGCCCCAGCAGCACGCCGGCGATCACATAGCAGAGCACCGCGTTCAGCTTTTCGTTTACACCGATGTCCACCGCAATCTTCTGTCCGCTCCGCAGCATTTTCCACTGATACCCGAACTTCGTAAAATTGTAGAGAAAGATCAGCACAGCCAGCGCCGCAGCCACGATCAGAACGCTGTATGGCGGTCTGGAAAAAATCAGCGCAGAGTTTCCGATCATTTTGACGCCCTTCGCCCGGTTGAACAGCAGGCCGCAGGCCTCGTAAACCATAGTGATGCCGATGGACACAACCATCGGAGGAATCTTTAACAGCACATAGGCAAGCCCCGAGATAAGCCCCAGCACAGCCGCGATGGCCACAATGACCAAAAGCATGGCAAAGGCGCTCAGATGGTTCTCCTTTGTGATATTTCCCCCGACAATCGCAGCCAGCACGATGGTTGAGCCAACCGAGAAATCAAAGCGCCCGCATGTCAGGTTGTAGGACATGGCAAGGGCGATGAGCCCGGTGTAGAGCGTCGTGTAGATGATGGTGGCAAAATCGTCCCCGACGCCGAAGCCCTTCACGCCCCGCAGGCTGCAGACGACCAAAAAAAACACGTACACAATGGCCGGAATTGCGATTGTCATTCCCGTATTTTTCAAAATTTTTTTCATAATCCAAACCTCGTATCAGGCAGAAATCAAACGCAGAATTTACTGCATTACCGACTCAATCCCAAAGGAACCGTAGAACGTCTTAAAAGTGTCCGCATTTGCATCCGGGTTCAAATCCACCAGAAGCTCCGCAATGTCCTCTGCGGTGACAACCCAGTTGCCCGAATCGTGCAGATCGTAGACTGCGTTGAACTCCTCCGGAGTCGTTATGGTCCACCGCTGCACCTCATACTGGAAGCCGTTTCCGTCCGCGTCCACCAGCTTGTTGCCGCTGACTGCGTTTAAAATCAGCGGGATCGCGTTGCCGAACACAACCTCCTCATTATCGTAGACGATAACCGACACCAGTCCGCTGTTGAAGAAATCGTGGTAGGTGTCGCTGACCTCGCCGATGGCCGCAAGCTTTACGGACTCCGCCTTGCCCGCCTCCATTACCGGCTGAAACCACATTGCCACATCGAAGGAGGATGCAATCGCGTCCACCTCCATGCCCATAACCGCCGTCTGGTCCGCGGTGAAGGAATCCGTTCCCGGCCACCCCTCTACTTCCTTTACCACTTCCATGTTGACGCCGTTTGCCTTCGCCTCCTCGACGCCGGCCAGAAAGCCCTCTTTGCGCTCCACAAACTGCGTCACGCCAAAGGATGCGCCGCCGGAGCAGAATACCACCTTCTCACAGCCCTGCTCCGCCAGTGCCAGCGCCAGAGAGCGTCCGCCCTCGTAGTCCGCCTCGCCCAGCGTGTAGCCGCCCAGATAGTACTCGCCGCATGTTGTCTTTGCAGCCTCAACCTCATCCTTGTTGCCGCCGAAGCCGCCCCAGTAGTACATACCGTAGTCCGCCGCCGTCTTTGCCGCCTCGGACAGCGCCTCGTTGTAGTAGCCGATCACGGCCTTGCAGCCTGCAGCCGCACAGTCGGAGATAAAGTTTAACTCCCCTTCCGCGTCCGCCAGATTCTCGGAGTACATAACCTCAATGTTGAATTTTTCGGAGAGATAGTCCAGATACTCCTGAATGGCCATCTGCTGCTCGGAAGTATTGTCGTAGCCCACAAGACCGATCTTGACGGTCTCTGCCGGATAGCTTCCGTCCAGAGCCACATCCCCGCCGGAAGCGTCGCCGCCGTCGTCCTGTACGTTGGCATCCGCACTGCCGCCGTTGCTGTCCTGCTGGGTATTTCCGCCGTTATTACTGTCTCCGCCTGCCGGCGCTCCCCCGCATGCCGCCATGGACAATGCCATCGCCGATGCGAGAAGTACTGATAATAATTTCTTCTTCATAAAAAGGTCCTCCTTCTTCTCTATATAAGTCCCACAGCGGGATACTTACCGATTCTCTTACCGCGGCAGCAGCCTGCCCCGGTAGCTGAAGCTTGCCACAAGCACAACAATGATAAACACAATGCCCCGCACAATCTGGATCACACCGGTGGAGAGCCCGATCATCGTCAGCCCGCTGTTTAAGACGGTGACGATCAGCGCTCCCACCAGCCCTGCGCTGATCTTTGATTTCGGTCCGCCGGAGATCGGCATTCCGCCCAGCACCAGGGCGATCATAACGTCGGTTCCGGTGCTGCCGGCGGTCTGAGAGCCGATGGTTCTCGTCCTTATAATCAGAATAAACGCTGCTAATGCAATGCCCACCGAGCTGATCAGAAAGGTGAGCACCTGCATCTTTTTATCGTTGATGCCGGACTGCTTTGCCGAAATCCGGTTGCCGCCCATCATCCGGACCTTGCTGCCGACGGGCGTGTAATTAAACAGAAACAGACACACCGCAAAATAGCCCAGCAGACAGATTACATTGATAATCGTCATCTGTGTAAAGTCAAAGGAAGGGACAGGCTTCACCGCATCCTTTAAGTACACCGTCGTCTCGCTCCCCATGATAACGAGCACCACCGAGGAGATCACCGATCCCAGCACAATCGTAAAAATAAAAAACGGAACCTCTATGTACGCCGAGAACAGCCCCTTTATCAGCGCCAGCAGCGCGGACACCGCAAGGCACACCGCAAGCGCCAGAAAAATACTCCCCGAACGCACCGCCGCCATCGCCCCCAGCACCGCGGAGAGCAAAACCGCTCCTCCCAGCGACATGTCAAAATTGCCGACGCCGTACACAAACACCGCGCCGATGGCCACCAGCGCCGTGACAATCACCTGATTCGCCATATTCTGCAGATTGACCACCGAGAGCAGACCGCCGCCGGTTAAGGCCGAAAAAACGACGATCACAAGAACCAGTCCGATAACCGGCGCATACCTGCCAAAGCCTCCGACCGCTGCCGTTACTTTTTTCTTTGCTTCGCTCATTTTCTCACCGCCTTTTTAAATCATAACCTCAATAATGCTGTTCTCATCCAGTGTCTCGCTGCGCTTAAACTCTCCCGCCGCCGCGCCGTCCTTTAAAATAATCAGACGGTCGCTCATCCCGATCAGCTCCGGAAGCTCCTCCGAAATCATGATAATAGTCTTATTGTCCTTTCGCATTTGATCGATAAGCTGATACATGGCCGCCTTTACGCCGATGTCCACCCCGCGGGTCGGGCAGTCGAGAATCAGAATATCGCAGTCGCGCCCGATCCATTTGCCAAACACCACCTTCTGCTTGTTTCCTCCCGACAGAAACTGCACGTCCTGCTGCACGCCGGCGCACTTGATCGAAAGGCTCTCCACCTGTTCGTCCACAAATTTCCTGACGCTGCTTCCTGTCATCACAAAATTCGGCGCGATTCTGTCATAGCTTGCCGATATGATATTGTCCTGAATACTCGCCGTAAGAACCAGGGACTCCGTATCACGATTTTTCGACACATAGCCAAAGCCGTGCTTCATGGCAGACTGGGTGTTCTCGATCTTATCCCCCGAAGCCACATGGGTCACGGACCCGGTCAGAAGCTTTTCCTCCCCGAAGAGTACCTTTCCCAGCTCGTGCATACCGCAGTGGGATAGGCCGCCGATTCCTAAAATCTCGCCCTTATGTACCTCCATCGAAAAATTCATGAGCATACCGCTGCCGCTTGTCACCCGGTCCACCTTAAGCACGGTCTCGTCACTGATCTTCGTCCCGTAATCCGCCCGGTAGTAATCGCCCTTCATCTCCCGGCCCACCATGTACTTCTTGATGGTCGCCTCGTCCATGCGTTCCTTGTCCAGCGTCGTAATCAGCTTTCCGTCCCTTAAAACCGTGAGCGTATCGCAGATGTCGATCAGCTCCTGCAGATCGTGGGAGATAAAGACAACCGCCTTATTGTTCTCCTTCATTTTCCGCATAATATTGTAGATGATCTCGCGTCCGTGCTGGGAGAGCGCCGTCGTGGTCTCGTCCACCACAAGCATCTCGGGCTTATTGTACACGGTCTTTGCAATTTCCACCAGCTTGCGGCTCTGCATGTCCAGCGTGTCGATGTAAGCGGAAGGGTCCGCCCCGGTAAAACCGATGTCCTCGAGAACCCGCTTCGCCTCCGCATTCATCTTCCCTCTGCTGATAAAGGGTCCGACACGGAACCTCTCCTCCTCCCCCGCAAAGATGTTCTCCGCGATGGTGATGCCGCTCACCGTGCCCTGCTCCTGCACAATCATGCCGATCCCCAGCCTGGCGCCCTCAATCATGGTGGATGGCCGGTGAGGCTTTCCCTCAAAAAACATCTCCCCGCCCGTAGCCGGCTGCATGCCTGCCGCGATGGACGTGATTGTCGACTTGCCGGAGCCGTTCTCGCCGATCAGGCCGGTGATCTCCCCCCGATACACTTTAAAATCTACCTCGTCGAGCGCGACGGTGGGGCCAAAGTGCTTCGTCAGTTTTCTCGCTTCAAAAAGCAGTTCTTTTTCGTTCGCCATGAACCTTCACCTCATTTATTTTCGTAGCCGCTGTTCTCTCAATCTGTCCTCTATTTTAGCAGGAACACATTACTTTTTCGCCCATAATTGTGAACAGATTGTAACGCTGTATAAGTTTTTTCATCCCGGTTTTTTTCTTTATCTTACTTTTCCTCCCTGTTCGACATGTTTTTTCTTATTTTTCAGGATAATTTTACTTCTCCGCTGTTCTTATGCTGCCGGATGTGCTACAATATCACTGTCAACCGCCGGATATTCGGCCCATTTTTAACGAAAACAAAAAAGGAGAACTGTATCCATGATCCTGGACTACGTGAGCCGCACAGGCGCGCTGCCCTTTGAGCAGCAGATCGCGCAGAATTTTACTTCCGAGCTGCAGTGGTCGCCGAATTTTATGGTGGGCATTATTCTGGAGGGGGCGCTGTCCATCCACTACGGGAATCACACGCGCCAGTTTGCGCTCCACGACATCTTTTTCTTCCCGCCGTTTGATACCTTCTCCTTCGTCCGCTCCGAGGCCCGCACCCGGGCGCTGCTCCTCATGGTCCACGCGGACTACATCAGCAGTCTCTGCCCGGACGTCAGGCGGCTGTTTCTGCACCAGAACCATGTGAGTGCTGACCTGAACAGCAGCGTCTACACCGGCATATGCGAGGATCTGGCCACAATCATATTCAACAACCTGAAGCGGGAGCTCTGCTCGAAAATGAAGCTTCTCTCCGCCATGACCCATATTATCACTACGATTTTTGAAAATTACGGCGTGCTTATGGATGAGGCTCTGCAGGCGGACTACTCCAGGGACAGAAGCATCCGGATTCTCGAGTACATCAAAAACCATTACAGGGACAGGCTGACCGTCACGGAGATCGCCGCCCACCTTGGACTGCACCCCCAGTATTTTTCCACCCTCTTTCACCGGGAGTTCGGCACGGGCTTTGTCGAATATCTGACCGCCTACCGGATCAACCAGTCCATCGCGGATCTTCTGAATTCCGGGGACAGCATTCTGGATATTGCGGTGAGCCACGGCTTCGGCAGCCACAAAACCTACGCGACGGCGTTCCGCAGGCTCTACGGCTGCTCCCCCACCGAGTACCGGAAAACCCACCGGGGCATTCCCGACAGCGAGCCCGCCGACGCCATGGATCCGGATGCAATTCAGGATACGATCGGCGTGTTCTCCTTCTTCCGGCAGTTTCTCCACAAGGATCATGCACGCCCCGCCACAGGCTTTGTGCGCCACCGGCAGACGCTGGAGCTGGACACTTCCGCCCTGAATCCGAAGGCCGTCGTTATGGAGAAGGAGCGATACCTCTCTGTTGGGCGCGCCTTCGCCTGCCTGCGCTCGGAGGTTCAGGAGCAGATCCGGCAGGCAAAGAAGGACTACGATTTTGATTTTCTGCGGTTTCGGGATATCTTTTCCGACGATCTGTATGTCTACTATGAGGATGAAAACAGAAATGCTCTCTACAGCTGGCAGTCGCTGGACTGTGTGTTCGACTTTATCCTCTCCCTGGGCCTGCGGCCGTTCCCGGAGATCGGCTATATGCCAAAGCTGCTGGCGTCCAGAAAGCAGTACGCCGGCCTGCAGTACCGTCCGAACACCAGCGCCCCCCGCTCCCTCTCCCGCTGGAAGGAGCTGATCCGGCATTTTCTCATGCACTATGCGGAGCGCTACGGAATCGGGGAGCTGAGGCGCTGGCGTTTCGATTTCTGGACTTCCCCGGATCTGCAGATTAAAGATCCCTACTGGAGCGACAGCATGGAGGATTTTTTCCAGTTTTACCGCGTCACCTGGGATGCGTTCCGTGAGCTCGACGAGGGGCTGCTTCTGGGAACGCCGAATTTCTCGGCATTAAACGGCTATCCCTGGTACGAGGCCTTTTTCCAGTTCTGCTACACAAACCGGATCTACCCCTCTCATGTGTCCGTGCACATTTACGGGGCGGAGCTGAAAAATGCCGCCAGCGCCCACCACACGTTCCGCGAAGTCCGGGCCGGCGACTACTCCATCAGCGACCAGGACTATATCGGAAAGCAGCTGGCGCACATTCACCAGATTATGAACCGGCTGGGCTTCCGCAGCCTGGACGTCATTATTTCCGACTGGAACCTGTCGTTTCTGCCAAAGGATCTGATCCGGGACACCTGCTATATGGGGCCCTATATCTGCCACACGGTCATACAGAATCTGGCGCTCTACCGGGGACACTGCTTCTGGTCGCTGTCGGACATCCACGAGGATGCGTTTCCCGAGAGCCGGATGTTCACCGGAGGCCCCGGTATGCTGGACTACCACGGCCTGAAAAAAGCCTCCTACAACGCCATCGTGCTGCTTGGCAGACTCGGCAGCCGGGTGCTTCGGGTGGGCGGCAACTATATTTTTACCAGGGAGGGCTCCCGCTACCAGCTTTTAATCTACAATCTGGCAGCCTTTGACTACATGTTTTCCTTAATCGACAGCTCCGCCATCGACAGCAGCCACCGCTACAGCATCTACGCCAGCTCGGACAGCCTCTATTTCAACATCGCGGTCACGCTGCCGAAGGGCACTTACTACATTAAAAAGTCGGAGGTCAACCGCAGGTACGGCTCCGCCTACGATCTGTGGGGAGACATCGGCGCTCCGCCGGTGCTTCACAAGGATATTGAGGACTACATCCGGGAGAGCAGCGTTCCCCATGTCACCTACACGGTGCAGCATGTGGAGCACACACTGCTGCTGGACGAGGAGATTCCCTGCCACGGGGTGATGCTGCTGGAAATTATGCCCCGATAGCTGCCTGCCGAAAATATCAG
Source organism: uncultured Lachnospiraceae bacterium (assembly GCA_949740385.1). GTDB lineage: Bacteria > Bacillota > Clostridia > Lachnospirales > Lachnospiraceae > Roseburia. Next base: position 1,427 of record CATJJD010000193.1, on the reverse strand, counting down.
GGCTGCCGCACGAATTCGTGCGGCAGCCCCTGTGATTTAACTCAGCCTGCAAAGGGTCGTACCCAAACGGGTGTCAAATCCAAGCGACTGATACATTTTTTCGTCGCAGGGAGCACAGCTTACGGTCAGACTCCGGATGCCGTTCTCCCGGCACCAGCTCTGCGCCGCTTTCGCAAGCAGCCCTGCGATCCCCTTCCTGCGAAACGCCGGCTCGATATAGAAATCCTCAAAGCTGCCGATGTCAGAGCAGGCAAAGGTGGAAAAACAGCGGGCCACGCTGCACATTCCCACAGCTCTAAAGCCGCGCTTTGCCGCAAAAAAAGTGATCCGGTTATCTCTTACGGCCTGTACCAGCCGCTCCCACTGCTCTTCGCAATGCAATGGCTCCCCGATCTCCCGCAGATAGCCGTTCTCCAGTTTTTTAAGCTGCCAGTCGGTCGGGTCAGAGAGCACTTCAACGGTAACGGGAATCTCCTCCTTTGGCGGAAGGATCATCAGCGGTTCTCCCCATTCATCCGCGCCGTTTCTCACAAACCCAAGGCTCTGCCAGAAATGCTCCCGCAGGCTGCCCTCGCTGCAGTTCAGCTCTGTGTAGCGCGCGCCGCAGGCCCTGGCCCAGCTAAAAAGCGCCTTCGCGCATTCCCGGCCCGTGCCGTTTCCTCGAAATTCCGGAAAGACGCAGAATTCCATAAGAAAGCATTTGCCGTCCTCCGTGGTGTAGATCACCGGCATGGCAAAGCCGATGTCGACGCCGTCCCGGCAAAAGAACAGGTAGAAGCACCGGTCCAGCGGCCGGTCGTGAATCCTCTGCACGTTTGCCCGATATGCGGGATCACGGAGAAAATATTCCCGGTCCTCATCCTCCTGATCCGGAAAAATGTCCCGCTCAAAATAGAGATGAAGCTGCTCCCAGAAGACGGCGGCGTCCCTCTCTGTCAGCGCCTCCCGCACTGTAATCTGTGACGGCAGCGGCTCCTGCCCGTTGGTTCTGTTGATCTGATTGTCCATTTGTTTACCTCCAAAATTTTATCTGGAGGGTCAGGAAGCGTGGACCCTCCTCACACGACTTATCTTCATAAAAAATTCCCCCTTTCTGAGTGTGATTTGTATATTAGCATCATGGTGATGTTAATACCCTGCGGTTAAAAATGTTTGGTACACTTCCACAACGCCATAGGATGCTTTGCAATATCTGCAAACTCATTACTTTCCCCAAATATATAATCCGGATAATAGGCTCCTTCGGAAAAAGCTTTCCAGAACATTTCTTCTTCCCTGGTCGGTATTAGAACAGAAGCAAGATATTCCTGAACTTCCTGCTGAACCAGTTCCAAATCAAATCGTTCTCCCTTGCGAAGCACCGGAACTAAATCACGCTTAATCTGCCAAGATGACAGTTTTCCAATATTATCAAGTTCAAATTTTTT
>CATJJD010000192.1 GCA_949740385.1 uncultured Lachnospiraceae bacterium | reverse complement strand
GTGGCGCGCGGCATATTTTTAACAGGTTCTGGGGCGTTTATCCGCTACATTGGTTATCGCTGTCGGTTGTAATTTTTATAAAGCTTGTCGTATATAATGTGGTGGATGTCAGTTATGATTTTTGGAAGAGTCTTTTATTATTGCCAGGCGAGCATACGTTTTTATGTACCGTTGAGTGGACTTTACAATTTGAAATAATTTTTTATGCTCTGGTTCATTTGTTTTTTTCTAAAAATGAGCGGATAAGAAAAGTATACCCCTATTTTGTAATATTTGCTTTAGGTTTTATTATTTGTTGTAAGGTCGAAATTATTGTTATAAACGTTGAATTTCTCAGATATATAATTATTGGTAGAGATTCTTTGTTTTGGATATTTTCAGGATCTGGGATGTATTATTTGTCTCTGATAATTGAGAAAAAGGTAACAAAGAGTATCACTCAGAAGGTATTGATTACACTTTTAGCAGTTTTCATGATGATAGTAACGATGGTTCTTGATCCATCAATTTATACAGTGACTGGATTTTTGGATTATTTATTTCTTTTTACAGTGATTTTTATTTTGATTGAAGGATTCCGACTGTTAAAGGTATCCGAACATAATATATTGGTAGTTATCGGGAATAATTCTTATGTGATTTACCTTATTCATGCGACTTTCATCTGTGCAATATTTTATGTGTTGAATTTAAAAGGTATAAATTATGGATATTTTATCCACGCAGCTACAGTCATTTTTGCAGTCGCGTTAATAACCGGATTGAGTGAGATTTTAAGGTCATCGGTATCGGGGATGAGAAATGTAGTAAAAATTTTCGAGAAAAGATAACAGGCATATGAGGATTTGAGATTGGAAACGGCAAAAGTCGGAAAAGCAATTACATATCTAAGAAAAAAGGCCGGCTACACCCAAAAGGAGCTTGCCGACCGCATCGGCGTCAGCGACAAGGCCGTCTCAAAATGGGAGCGCGGGCTTGGTCTGCCAGACACTTCCATTATAGGAAAAATCGCCATTCTTCTGGACACCGACACGGACAGTCTGCTTGCAGGGGATCTGATTCATCACAACAGCGGCTGGATGGGGCTTTTGATTCTCGGAGAGAATCCGCAGGGCATCGGTATTGATACGGTTATCTATGACAAACCGATTATTTATTTTCTTCTGAGTTATTTTCTTCTGATGGGCATCCGGGAAATATGGATTATATGCGGGGATGATGACAGAAGTTTCGCGGAGCGGGAGTTTCAGGACGGCGCTTCCCTTGGAATGAGACTTTTTTACAGCAGGAAAGTGCCGGACGGGGTGTATGAGAGCCGGCATTCCAATGTAATGATTGTGGCGGGGATGAGTTTTATCTATGGCGTCGATCAGACGCGGTTTTTCCAGAAGGCAATGATTGACAGAGAGAAGATTACGGTACTCTCTCTGCCAAAGAAGAAAACAGGATCTCCGGCACGGATTTATTACGATTCTGATAAAAAGATCGTCGCCTCCGAGGACGGGGAAAAGCTGAACACCCAGTATGATTATTACCAGATTCCGATTCTTTTCTGTCCGTCGGAAATTGTCAGCAAGCTAAAGCTGGATGAGACACAGGGGATTTCTTTTGAGCATATTCAGGAAGAAATATATACGGTCATTCTGGACCGCGGGTTTGTGGAAATTCCAATTAATACCTGGAATGACGTGATGGATGCGTCGCTTTTTGTGAAGACGGTACAGAAGGCGTGCGGGATGCAGATTTACTGCATCGAGGAGATTGCATGGCGGCGCGGGCTGATCAGCCATGAGGAGTTTTATAAGCTGGGACTGGCGAGAAGGAAAACGCCGTATGGGGAGTATATTCTGGATATGGCAAAATCGGGTGAGACTTTTTTTGATTTTGTGTAAGCTCAAAAACCCGACATAAAATTTATAAATTGTTGCAGAAGGGCAGAGCCGGTTTTCCGGTTCTGCCCTTGTCTGTATTATACAGGGAATTTTATCTCTGCCTGTGCTGCTTGTCAATAAACGAAAAGTAGAGAAATACAGCGTGTTGTGCCGGTTTCTGTCCGAATTATCCGCAGAATGCGCACAGAAAGCTAAACGGAGCGTCGGTTGGCTCCTGCTGTTTTCAATTATAAAATAATACCAGTCAGTAAAAAACAGTTATGGAGATTATTACAATGTCTGCAATTCAATTATTTAAAGCAAAGTACGAAGTTGAGGAATGTCTGGAAGAGATCCGGGAGTGCCTTCTGGCCGGATGGACAGGCATGGGTTTTAAGACTGTGAAATTCGAAGAGGCATGGAAGACCTACACAGGACTTCCGTTTGCGCACTATCTGAATTCTTCCACGATAGGCCTGTATCTGGCGGTGGATATTTTAAAGGAACATTACGGATGGAAAGATGACGATGAGATCATAACAACGCCGATCACATTTGTGTCCTCCAATCATGCGATTTTAAAGTCTCATATGAAGGCTGTGTTTGCGGATATTGATGACACGATGTGTCTGAATCCGGAGTCTGTGCGGGAACATATTACAGACAGGACGAGAGCGGTCATGTACGTCGGCATTGGCGGCAATATGGGGCACTACAGTGAAATTGTCGAAATTTGCAGAGAGCATGGTCTGGAGCTGATTCTGGATGCCGCGCACATGGCCGGGACGAGATATAAAGGAGAGATTCCGGGACGTGAAGCGTCTGTTGTAGTCTATTCCTTTCAGGCAGTCAAAAATCTTCCGACGGCAGACAGCGGCATGATCTGTTTTAAGGACGGCAGGCTGGATGAGATTGTCCGCAAAAAGACATGGCTTGGAATCAATAAAGATACCTATGCAAGAACACAGAATATGGGAAATTACAAATGGAAATACGATGTGGAGTATGTCGGAGAAAAGGGGCACGGCAATTCTGTGATGGCTGCGATCGGACTGGTGCAGCTTAAGTATCTGGATCGGGATAATGCTTACCGAAGACAGCTGGCGGCCTGGTATCAGGAGGAGCTGGCGGAATGTACAGATAAAATAAAATTTGTGAGAATTGAAGAAGCGTGTGAGAGCTCCTTCCATCTGTTTCAGATTTGTGTTGAAAACAGAGATGCGCTGATGCTGGAGCTGAACGCCGCAGAGATTTATCCGGGGGTGCATTATGCCAGCAATATCAATTATAAAATGTATTCCTATGCAAAAGGAAGCTGTCCTTATTCCGATTATGTAAGTGATCATACGATCAGTCTTCCCATGAATATGTACATCACTTATGAAGATATTAAAAAAGTATGTCAGGTAATAAAGCATTTTTTGAACAGGTGAGGACGGATAATGGTATATGAGAAAGTTATCAGCGGACAGCTGGTAGATTTGAAAGCAGTTGAAATTGAGGATGCACCCTTTACACTTTCGATACGGCAGGACGCTGAAATTACAAAACATTTACCTCGCATAGATATTAGTCTGGAGCAGCAAAGACAGTGGATCAGGTCTCAGAGGGAGGAAGAGAATGGTTATTTTTTCGTTGTCTGGGATAAAAAGGGAAATCGGCTTGGGACTACCGGAATCTATAACATAGAAGGAAAAACAGGTGAAGGAGGGCGTCTGGCGCTGTACGGCGATTCTTTTCAGAAGATTGAGGCAGGATTGCTGATTTCAGAATTTGAGTTTGAAGTGCTGCATCTGGAGCATGTGGTCGGGTGGCTGGAGGCAGACAATGTTCACGCGATCCGGTGGAATAAATGGTTTGGAGCAACACTGAGTGAACCGGAAACAGACAGCAGAGGTAAACGGATTCAAAGAATCGATGTAAGCAGGGATAATGCGAGAGCTGCCCGGGAAAAAATACGGAATATTATGAACAGGGGGAATTGCTTTGAATTGTTTTAGATCAATAACAGAGGATTTTTTGCGGGAACAAAAATATGGCGTGGGATAAGAAATATAAAGCGGAATTAAAGAACTGGCGGGCAGGAATATATCAGGAAGATGAAGTGGGAACCGGCAGGAAGGAACATCAGCATGCAGCAGGAAAGCTGACTGCAAGAGAACGTCTGGCCCTTCTTTTGGACAAAGATTCCTTTCATGAGGTGGATCAGTATGCACAATCCCAGAGTACAGATTTTGGAATGCAGCTGAAGAGGCGGCCGGGGGACGGAGTGATCACCGGATGGGGGCTGATACACGGACAGGTCGTCTATGTGGCTCTGCAGGACATCACAGTACTGGGGGGAAGCCTCGGCAAAGTACACGGCGAAAAAATATGCCGCATTCAGGACATGGCATATGAAAACAGATGTCCGATCATTTTTATAATGGACAGCGGCGGAGCGAGAGTAGAAGAAGGAGTTGCCGCACTGTCCGGGTACAGTCATATATTTTTCCGAAATACAAAATGTTCCGGAAGAATTCCGCAGATAGCCCTGCTGCTGGGGTATTCGGTAGGCGGTTCCAGTTATCTGCCGGCCATGTGCGATTTTACATTTATGACGAAGCATACCGGCCGGATGTTTATCACAGGACCCGGCGTCGTAAAGGAAGTGATCGGAGAGGAGATCTCAGCAGAAGAGCTGGGGGGCTCTCAGATTCACAGCGAGGTCAGCGGAGCGGCAGATTTCGTTTATGAAGACGACGAGGAAGTGATCAGAGAAACCAGAAGATTTTTTACATATATATGGCCTGAAAAGAAAGAACACTTTGACAGTCAGAAGATGTCGGAAGACCGAAGCGCACAGCTGGAGGAGATCGTTCCCGACGACCAGAGAAGGGTATATGACATTCATCAGGTAATTGAAATTATTGCGGACAGCAATTCCTTCTTTGAAGTGAAAGCGCGGTATGCGAAAAATCTTGTTATCGGATTTGGAAAAATAAACGGTGACGTGACAGGCTTTGTTGCCAGTCAGCCGATGGAACTGAGCGGCAGTCTGGATGCGAAGGCGTCTGAAAAAGCGGCCCGTTTTATCCGGTTTTGCGACTGCTTTAATATACCGATTCTGACACTTGTGGATACACCCGGCTTTTTTCCGGGGAAAAAACAGGAGGAGGACGGTATCATACGGCGCGGAGCGAAGCTTCTCTATGCGTATTCCGAGGCAACGGTACCAAAGGTGACGCTGGTGCTGCGCAAGGCATACGGAGGGGCATATATCGCGATGAATTCCAAAAGTATGGGCGCTGATCTGGTCTACGCATGGCCGGTCGCACAGCTGGCTGTTCTGGGTGCAAAAGGGGCGGTGAATGTGGTTTTTCGCAAGGAAATAGCGCGTGCCGAAGACCCGGAAGAAGACAGAAGGCAGAAGATACTGGAGTATCAGGAAAAGTTTATGAATCCCTATTTCGCGGCAAAACAGGGGTATATCGATGAAATTATTCTGCCGGAAGAAACGAGACAGACGTTGATAAACGCTTTTGCAGGATTGAGAAATAAAATGCAGTGTACGGTTTTTAACGGGGAGAAAAAACATGGAAACATTTCCTTATAAGAAAATTCAGAGATATGTATTTCCCTATATTGATTCCAATATGTATCTTCTGGCTGAAAACAACGAAGCGTTAATCATTGACCCGCATATATCCTCTGATGCAGAAAATTATCTGACAGAAAATGGTGTGAGAGCTGTTACGATTTTGCTGACCCATGAGCATTTTGATCATATCTGCGGGATTCCGTGGTTTCGGGAACATTACGATGTGAAAGTGATCTGTCAGCAGGAGGCTTTAAATCCTGGGAGGCAGAAACATTTTAGCAGACCGCTGGTCGTATCATTGATTCTGGCTGACCGAGGAGAAGATAAAAAGGCGAAAGAGCTTGAGGCAGAGTATCCGACAGTACATTTGCTGACGGCAGAACAGACCTGGCAGGAGACATTGGATATGACCTGGCAGGGACATTCCTTTCATATCGAACACATACCGGGCCATTCGCCGGCCAGCAGCCTGATCACAATGGATGAAGTATGTGTATTTACCGGGGATTCTCTTGTGCCGGATGCGGAGCCGACGATCCGATGGCCGTGGAGTGATGCCGGGGCTTATCACAGCAGCACCGTGCAAAGGCTGCTGCAGATACCGGAGGCGTGCATGATTTATCCGGGACATCGGGATATGGTAAGGATGGGGGACTTAAAATACGAAAATGGTGTGTTCTGTATTAACAGGTAATAAAGTGATATGAAAAATCTGATAGATTTAACGGGAAAAAAGATACTGGTTACCGGCGCTTCCTCCGGAATCGGAAGACAGACGGCGATCGTATTGAGCGAGGCAGGGGCCTCCGTCATATTGACGTCGCGAAGAGAAGAGCAGCTACAGGAAACAATGGAAAGGATGAGCGGAAAGGGACATGCGTATTATCCGTTTGATCTGTGTGATCTGGAAAATACAGGAGCGTTTCTGCAGAAAATAGTCAGGGACCACGGAAAATTGCAGGGACTGGCTTTCTGTGCGGGAATTACGGAGGTTCGTCCGTGTAAAATGACGACACCGGAAATACTGCAGCGTGTAATGAGCATCAATTTTTATTCTTTTTTTGAAATGGTATCTCAGTTTGTCTCAAAAAAATGCAGCGATGAGGGAAGCAAAATAGCAGTTCTCTCATCGGCAGCCAGCATTCGACCGGGAAAGGGGCAGAGTGCGTATGCAGCGTCCAAAGGCGCAATCGATGCTTCTGTACGTGTGCTGGCGCAGGAACTGATGGGGAGACATATTAATATTAATTGTGTGCGCCCGGGGACTGTGGATTCGCCCATGACGCAAAATTTATCGGAGGACGGTCTGGCTCGTTCTCTGAAGGTGCAGCCAATGGGAATTATCTCTCCGGAGGATGTGGCTGTAATGGTTGCTTATCTTTTGAGTCCGGCCG
>CATJJD010000191.1 GCA_949740385.1 uncultured Lachnospiraceae bacterium | reverse complement strand
TGTTCGTCCACGTCATGGTCGGTGGCAAAGCGGGACGGGAAGATCTGGTAGACGACTTTGTTTCTGGCCCAGTCCGGCAGCGCAAAGCATTCTTCCTCCCGAAGCGTCTGGGGGCAGTCGTACATTTTCTCGATGTCCGAAATGCAGGTGTCATAAAAGGCGTGATTGCCGTAGCAGCGGACGTTTCCCGCGGAATCTGAGAGCTCAAAGAAGTAGCGGAGACATACCAGATCCATCTCGACAAAGGCCTCGTAGTAGTCCAGGTACGCGTCGGAGCATACCAGCTCCATTTTGTACGTCTGTCTTGTATCGACACGTTCTATCGGCAAATATTTGTCCTGTGTATGAAGAACGACAGATTCAATGTCGTCTTTTTTGGTTTCAAGCCGGATGCAGAAACGGCCCTTTTTTACCGCGTAGCAGTATCGTCTGTCGGCAAAGTGTCTGATTGCTGCGTATTCCATAGTGTCCTCCCGGTGTTTTCGCCCGTCGCAGGGGCTGTTTTCGAATCGTCTGTTTCTGCTTGTATGATACTCTTGTCTATGCTATAATTCTTGCAATATAATCGGATTTTTATAACACAATCCTATTATTCTTTGGAGGGTGGAATGCCAGGCAGCCGAACAGATGAGACGCATTTGCATGAGACGAAAATACACGGGACGAAGACGGCCCCCTACAGCGTGTACCACGGAAATATCCCGGAGTGGATTGTCTCCTTTCCGCTCCACTGGCACGAGGAGTTTGAGCTGATCTACTGCGCGAAGGGGCGGATACAGGTTACCGTCTGGGGGCAGGGCTACACGCTCTGCGAACATGATCTGCTTGTGGTGCTTCCCCATGCGGTGCACGCCATTGAGCAGTGGGGGAAGGAGAGCGGGGACTACTACAATATTATGTTTCACCCGTCCATCTTTCGGTGGTCGGAGGCGGACCCGGGTTACGAGTCGCTTGTGCTGCCGTTTCTCACAGGGGAGCGGACGATTGACTGTCTGCATCCGGCGGACACCGGATTCAACGCTGCGGCCGCGCCCTGCATCCGGTCGATACTGGAGCACCGCAGGGAGATCTATGGGTCCCACGCGCTTCTGATGCGGGCAAATCTGTTTCTGCTGCTGCATTATATGAATCAGTACGGCACAGAGGCCGGGGAGGAGTCCGGCGCGCAGCTGCTGTCCTACAGCAGGTTAAAAAACGCGCTTTACTATGTGCAGCACCACTATGACAGTGAGATAACTGTGGGGAGCGCGGCAGGGCAGTGCGGTTTCTCGGAGAGCCATTTTATGAAGCTGTTTCGGGAGCTGACGGGGATGAGCTTTAATGCGTACCTGGTGAACTACCGGCTGGAGCTTGCGGCAAAGCAGCTTGCGGAGACGAACCACAAGGTGATCGACATTGCGGAGAGCTGCGGCTTTCACAATCCGTCTTATTTTGCCCGGGTTTTCGGGAAGAAGTATAAGATGACGCCTCTGGCGTATCGAAGGTCGGCAGAGGAAGTCCGCGGCCGGCAGGACAGTATGGGAGAAAGACGGAGGATTTTCAGATGAAGAAATACGGTTTTTACGGGTGGGAGCAGGCGAATGTCCCTGCGGTCACGGACTGTTACAGAGGGATTATCACGCCGAAGGATCTGTACGGCGCGCTCTCTGAAATCTGGTGCGAACAGACCTGCGCGCCGCGGATGCGGGGAGCGTGGACGAAGGAGAACCGGACGCTTGGGCAGTGCTCGATCACGGCCTTTCTGGCGCAGGACATTTTCGGGGGGAAGGTGTACGGAATCCCCCGGCCCGGCGGAAATTACCACTGCTACAATGTGGTGGGAGACTGCTGCTTTGATCTCACCAGCGAGCAGTTCGGCGGTGAGAAGCTCGTGTATGAGAACAATCCGGAGCAGTTTCGGGAGGTTCATTTTGCGAAGGAGGAAAAGCGCCTGCGGTATGAGTATCTGAAAAGTGCGCTTGCAAAAAGAGGGGAGGATAAGAGTATGGGACTTGTGAAGGGAATTCATCATGTTTCGATGAAATGTGCGGGGCAGCAGGAGTTTGAGAAGACGGTTCACTTTTACTGTGATGTGATCGGGCTTCGCAGGGTGAAAAGCTGGGAGAACGGCGTGATGCTGGACACCGGAGACGGGTTTGTGGAAATCTTTTCGGACGGAACCACGCGACCGGAGCAGGGCTGTATCCGCCATTTCGCGTTTGCGGCGGATGATGTGGACGCCTGCGCGGATGCGGTTTCGGCGGCGGGGTACGAGATTTTAATTGAGCCGAAGGATATTGTGCTGGACTCCATGCCTGCGCGGATTGCTTTCTGCAGAGGGCCGCTGGGGGAGGAGATCGAGTTTTTCTGCGAGAGAGAGGGGCGTGAGTAAGGATATGGGAGATACCGGAAAGAAGCTTCTGATTACGGGCTTTGAGCCCTTCGGGGGAGAGCCGCTCAATTCTTCGTGGGAGGCCGTGCAGAAGCTGCCGGAGCAGATCCGATCGTACCGGCTGACGAAGCTGCGGATTCCGACGGTGTTCGGGCGCGGGTCAGAGGCGGTGCTTCGGGCGGCGGACGAGCTGTCGCCGGATGTGATTCTGTGCGTCGGGCAGGCGGGGAACCGGGCGGCGGTGACGCCGGAGGTGATCGGCATCAATCTGCGGGAGAGCCGGATTGCGGACAATGACGGGAACCGGCCGGGGAATGTGCCGGTGTGCGGGGAGGGGCCGGCGGCGTATTTTGCAACGGTTCCGGTCCGGGAGATGGCGGCGGCGGTCCGAAAGGCCGGGATTGAGAGCGCGCTGTCTTTTTCGGCGGGGGCGTATGTGTGCAATGATGTGTTCTACACGCTTCTGCATCGTTTTCACGGGACGGGTACGCGGGTCGGGTTTATTCATGTGCCGCCGGCTGCGGAGCAGGCGAAGGAGGGGCGGGTCTGTCTTCCGCTTGAGGACATTGTGAAGGCTTTGACGGAGGCTGTGGGCGCGCTCGGGTGAGAAGCAGGCGGCGAGGCCGTTTTGCGGTTCTGCGGCTATTGATGATTGTATATGATTATGGAAGGTGAGGCTTTGGATAAAATGGAGCGGTTTGAATTTCGAGATGTTTTGCCGGATGAGACGGAGCAGGCGATTGCCATCGAGCAGGTGTGTTTTCCGCCGAACGAGGCGTGCTCTCCGCAATCCATGAGAGAGCGGATTATGGCGGCGCCGGAGCTGTTTCTGGTGGCAGTTGACCGGGAGTGCGGAAAAATTGCCGGGTTTTTCAACGGGATTGCCACCGGTGAGGAGGCTTTCCGGGATGAATTTTTTACGGATATCCAGCTTTTGGAGCCGGACGGCGGCAATGTGATGCTTCTGGGGCTGGATGTGCTGCCAAAGTACCGGGGGCGGGATCTGGCGCGGGCTCTGGTGGAGACCTATGCCCGCCGGGAGCGAAAGAGGGGCCGAAAGAGGCTTGTGCTGACCTGTCTGCCGGAGAAGGTGAAGATGTATGAGAAGCTGGGGTTTGTGGATCTCGGCATCGCAAATTCCGCCTGGTGCGGCGAGGTCTGGCATGAGATGGCTTACGCCCTTGACTGAGTTCGGCAGCTTTTGGGAGAATGGCGTCACCGCAGCAGGTAAGTATTAGCGGGATTTATTTTTTAAATTCTGCGCTGTTTTTTCGCTCTGATTTCCATTATAATGTTTTTAACCTAAGTTTAACGTGAAGAGGATCAGGAGGAGCGCGTATGTTTTTTGGATTATTGATGACATGTCTGATACTGGCTGTTTTCGGGAAGCTGCTTGTTTTTGCTATTAAGATGAGCTGGGGAATCACAAAGATTGTTTTCGGGGTTGTTCTGTTTCCGCTGGTGCTGATTGGGATGGTGTTCGCGGGGCTGTTTGTGTTTGTGATCCCGATTTTGATTCTGGTGGGGCTGTTCTCCCTGTTTTTCCTGAGAACCTGATGAGGGGCCCAAAAAAAGCGGCGTGACACGCCGCTTTTTCTGTGCTAAGATGGTAACGCTATGGTGAGGCTATTTTGTTATTTTATGGAAGAAAGGCGGACTTTATGATACTTGATTTTAATAAGAATGATGTGGAGGAGAAGCGCATCCCGAATTTTAAGGGAGGCGAGAAGGACACGATTGCAAAGCTTTATACGGATGAGCTGGGGAAAATTATGTATGGCAGGCTTGAGCCGGGGGCGTCCATCGGGCTGCACACCCATGAGACGAGCAGCGAGATCATCTATATTTTGAGCGGAAAGGCGCATTTTCTGTACGATGAGGGGACGGAGGACGCGGACGCGGGGGCCTGTCATTACTGTCCGAAGGGGCACAGCCATTCCATGATAAATGAAGGGGCAAAAGACCTGGTGTTTTTTGCGGTTGTGCCGGAGCAGTGACGGGGCGTTTTTTGAGATCTGGACGGAGGATGAGAACATGCATATAGACCGGGAGGACATGCTGGAGCTGACCCGCAGAATGACGCTGTCGCGCAGCTGCTTCAGCCGGATTGCCGGCGCATACCTGGATGAGGAGGGGCTGGTGGACGGCACGTTTCACACGCACTTTCTAAAGCTTTCGGAGGCGGAGCGGGAGAAGAACTTAAAGATCGCAAAGGCGATTCCCTTTGCGGAGACGAATGTAAAGCTGAAAAACTACCGGTTTTCCAGGGCGGACAGAAAACCCGGGAGTATCTGGCAGCTTTTGATGGCGCTGCGGGAGTGCGAGCTGAAAAACGATGCGCTTTTGTACTCTCTGTACGAGTACATCGGGGAGCGGTATGGGGCGGGACACCCGTACTCTGTCTTTGTGTTTTACGGGAATTATGATGTGCCCCTGAAGGGCAGCGACAGGGAGAGTCAGTGGGAATCGGAGGAGGTGTACCGCTTTCTCGTGTGCGCGGTCTGCCCGCTGGAGGGAGAATACGAGCCGGGGATGCCGGAGTGCGGATTTCTGTTTCCGGCGTTTGCAAACAGGAGTACGGATGTTGACGGGATGAATGTGTTTTCGGCGGACGGGGGAACGGGGAAGCTTGCGGAGATGTTCCACCTTGTCCGGTAAGCCCTGTGAGAAGTCCTTCCGCTGAAAAGCGTGAACAGACTCTGAAGCAGTTTTCTTACTTTTTCAGGCGTGCACCGCAGTGGACAGGGGCACCCGCGGCGCTCCTTTGCCCCTGCTGCCTGCCATGAAGTATAAAACAGCAGGGGAGCGGAAAAAATAGAGGAGGGGCTGGAAGGTGAAAACAAGAGAGGAGGCGCTTTTATTCGGTCTGTCTTTTCCGGACACGTATCAGGATGCGCCGTTTCACGATGACAACTGGCAGCTTGTGCGGCTGAAGAAAAACAGGAAGGCGTTTCTCTGGACCTACGAGCGGAACGGACATATGTGCATTAATGTGAAGACAGACCCCCGCTGGCGGGATTTCTGGCGGAGCACCTACGCGGCGGTCGTGCCGGGCTATCATCAGAACAAGGAGCACTGGAATACCGTCATACTGGACGAGAGCGTGCCGGACGAGGAGATCCGGCGCATGATCGCCGAGAGCTATGATCTCGTCCGAAAATAAAGGAATTCTGAAAATTCTTAACAAAAGATAAATTATTAGCACTCACTGTTGACGAGTGCTAATAATAGTGGTATAACATAATCACAGAAGGGAAAAACCTTCAGAACCCATTCAACTGACACGGCAGGCGCCGCATTTATAAAAGGAGGAAGGACTTATGTTAATGCCGAGTATTTTTGGAGAGAGTTTACTGGACAATTTCTTTGATGATTTTGCAGGTGCGCCGAAGAGCAATCTGAGATTCGCAACACCGTCGAACAGCATTATGAAGACGGACATCCGTGAGACGGATACGCACTACGAGCTGGAGATTGAGCTGCCGGGCTACCGGAAGGAGGATGTGCAGGCGGAGCTTAAGGACGGATATCTGGTTATCTCCGCGAAGAGCGAGCGGGTTACCGAGGACACCGGCAACAAGGAGTATATCCGCAGAGAGCGTTTCTACGGAACAAGCAGCAGAAGCTTCTATGTCGGAAAGGACATCCGTCAGGAGGATATTTCCGCCAGATTCGAGAACGGTGTGCTGATGCTTTCGGTGCCGAAGCATGTGCAAAAGCCAGTGGAGGAGGAGAAGAAGTACATCTCCATCGAGGGATAAAACCGCAGGGCAGAGGCAGATAAAATAAATGCATTCCGGGGGAAAGCATTTTAGAGAGACGAAGGACGGAGTGCTGTCGGGCATTTCCGTCCTTTTTGCTTATGCCTTCGGCAATGCTGCCGAAACAGGACAGGAGGTGAGAGCAGTGGAAGAAAAAGATTTATACCGGATTCTAGGCGTCGGCCGCAGCGCGGATGCGAAGGCGATCAAGAGCGCTTACCGAAAGCTTGCAAAGAAATATCACCCGGACACCAATCAGGGAAACAGCAGTGCGGAGGCGCGGTTTAAGGATATAACGGAGGCTTACAATATACTGAGTGACGAGGAAAAGCGAAAGCGCTACGATCAGTTTGGAATGGCGGGAGTAGACGGCGGCGCCGGGACGGAAAGCGGGCCCTTTTCCGGGGGCTTTGATTTTGGAAACGGCGGTCATTATCAGGAGTACCGCTATCAGTCCGGCGGTATGGACGATATTTTCGACGGAATTTTCGGGGATATGTTCGGGAGAGGATTTCGGCACGGCGGTTCCCGGGGCGGCGCCCAGAGAGAGCGCGGCAGAAATATTCGCTCGGAGATTACGATTTCTTTTGAGGAGGCGGCTTTTGGCTGCGACAAACAGCTCCGGTTTGAGAACGGGATGCAGGGGACTGTCGAGGTGCATATTCCTGCGGGCATCGACGAGGGGCAGAGCGTGCGGTTAAAGGGCAGAGGACATGGAAGCAGAGGACATGAGGGAGATCTGCTGCTTAAGGTTCACATACGGGAGAAGCCGGGCTATGAGAGAAAGGGACTGGACGTTTACGTGAAGGGGAGCGTTCCCTACACGACGGCGGCGCTGGGAGGAACGGCGTATTTTGACACCCTTTACGGCAGGGTGCAGTGCACGGTGCCGGCAGGAACACAGTGCGGCAGCCGGATTCGGCTGAAAAACAAGGGGATTGTTTCGATGAAAAATCCGGATGTCCGCGGCGATGAGTATGTGGTTGTGCAGATCGCCGTGCCGAAGCGCGTCACGCAGGAAGAAAGACGTGCGCTGGAGCATCTGCGGGATGCGGAGAGCAGAAGTATGTAAATTTTACATGGGTGCGCAGGCAAGACGGTGACTGCCTGCGCTTTTTTGAACGGAATCTGCGATTTGCAGGGACAAAATAGCCGGCCTGTCTTGTATGTTTTCGGAAAAATTTATATAATGTAACAGAGAAGTATTGCTGCAATAGCAATGCGGAGCAGGAGAACCGATAACAGACGATGAACCATATATGCCGTGATATTTTCAAGGCCGTCCACGAGGGAAAATGGCTGAAAATAGAATACCGCAACCGGGAGGAGAAGGTCACGAAATACTGGATCGGCATTCGCGGCCTGAACCCCCGCAGCCGCACCCTCAGGGTGGACGGCCTGCATCTGGGCCGGTTTACGATCGGCGAGTATGACCGGATTTACATCGACTCGATTCTTTCCAGCGAGATCGTGGAGGGCTCCTACTGTCCAAAAAACCGGGAGCTGATCGCAGATCTTGCGATGCACCCGGAAAAATACACAGCGCTCTTTACCAACACGGCGAACCTGAAAATACTGAACTATCTGGAGCTGTGCAGCCGTCTGGACACAACGCCCTGTCTGAGCGACTACGAGCTGATCCGCTATATCGACGGCGACCGCTTTACCGGGACAGAATACCCGCTGTCCGACGAGCAGTTTCGGGAGATTGTTTCGCATTTTCAGTACCGAACGGACAAAAGGAAAGAGAGCGGAAGCATCCGCGTTCAGAGGCTGGCGCTGAACATTCTGAGTATTCACACACCGAAGGGGCTCTACGTGCTGGCGTACCGGAATCTGAGGCTGGATGTAAAAAGGCGGGTGCTTAAGCCGGATGAGGACATAACGGTGTGCACCCAGTTTACGATAAACGGAACGCAGGAGAGCATCCGCAGGTTTCTGGATGCGGAGGACTACGAGCTTCTTGACAATTTCGAGGAAAATCTGGAGCGCATCAAGGATGTGATCGCAGGGCACAGAGGCCCTGGAATGCAGGTGGACGACATGCCCTACGTGATCGGGCTCGGCATGGATATTGTTTTTGACCTGCACAGGGAGTACAGAGCAATTCTGGACCAGTACGAGAGCGGGAAGGCGTCCATTCCGCTCAAGGCCTTTTTCGGCGATCTGCTGGAACGCCCGCGCCGGAGGAAGGCGTACCCGATAGCACTCCTGGATCAGAACATCAATCTGGATCAGCTTCTGGCCATCAACAACGGAATCAAAAACCCTCTTGCCTACATCCAGGGTCCGCCGGGAACCGGAAAGACAAACACGATTATCAACACGATTGTCACGGCTTTTTTCAACAATATGACCGTGCTGTTCGCCTCATACAACAATATTCCCATCGACAATGTGTACGACCGGCTCAGCACGCTGACCTTCCACGGGAAGACGATCCCGTTTCCGGTGCTGCGCCTTGGGAATATGGAGAAGGTAAAGCAGGCGATTGTGCATATACAAAAGCTGCGCAGCGAAACTGCTGCGGTAAAAATATTTGAGTCCACGCTGGAGCGGCGCAAGGACGACCGCATCGACCGGGCCAGACAGCTCTCCGGGCGGCTGAAGGATTACGACGAGATTCTTGATCTGAAAGAGAGAAAAGAGACGCTGGCGCATCTGATCGCGTATCAGGAGGGGAAGAAAAATGCCGCATCCCTCGTGTCGTTTCAGCTGGATCTGCAGATGAATCAGATGCAGAGGCTGGCGGAGCGTATTCAAAAGATCGGTGAAATATCGGATCAGGAGGCCCTGAGGCTTTTGGACCGCAACGAGGAGGAATTTTACCAGTATCTGTATTACACCTCGGCGAAGCACATCAAGCTGCTGGAGGGCAGCCGATTTGAGGAGCTTCGGAGCATACTGGACAGCCAGGACAGTCTGACCGCGCGGGCGAAGGCCTTCAACCGCTATCTGCAGAAATCCGAGAATCTGAAAAAGCTGCAGAAGGTGTTTCCGGTGATGATTACCACCTGCATTTCCGCCCACCGGCTTGGCGAGCCGGAGCCGCTGTTTGACATGACGATTATCGACGAGGCCAGCCAGTGCAACGTGGCCATGTCCCTCGTTCCGGTGCTGCGGGGAAAAAGCCTGATGCTGGTGGGCGATCCCCAGCAGCTTCGCCCGGTCATTCTGCTGGACGAGCTGACAAACCGAAGGCTCCGGCGAAAATACCATGTGGCGGACGAGTACGATTACCGGGAAAATTCCATTTACAAGACCTTTCTCGCCTGCGATGCGGTGAGCGATGAGGTTCTTTTGCGCAATCACTATCGCTGCAACAAAATGATTATCGAATTTAACAACCGGAAATACTACAATTCCAGGTTATCGGTTCTGTCGCAGAGTGACGAGGCCCATCCCCTCGTCTATATAGATGTGCCGGGCAGCATGGCCGGCATGAAAAACACGGCGCCGGACGAGGTGGAGGAGATTGTGCGCTATGCCAGGGAAAACAGCGAAAAGAGCATTGCGGTGATCACGCCGTTTGTCAATCAGAGACGGCTGATCGAGGCGCGCATAATGGAGGAAAAGCTTCAAAATGTCGTATGCGGGACGGTTCACGCCTTTCAGGGGGACGAGAAGGATGTGGTTCTTTTTTCCACCGCGCTCTCGGAGCGGACCACCGGGAGCACCTACCAGTGGCTGAAAAATAATAAGGAACTGATTAACGTGGCAACCTCCCGGGCAAAGGACAGGCTCGTGCTGCTGGCAAACGGGAAGGAGCTAAAGCGGCTGCATACGGAGAGCGACGACGACCTGTACGAGCTTGTCCGCTACATACGCACCAACGGGGAGTCGGAAATTACAAGGCGGCATATCAGCTCCCGCGCCCTTGGCGTGCAGCCCTTTTCGGCGGCGACGGAGAACGCTTTTCTGGCAAATCTCACCCACGCTCTGGAAAATATATGGCTGTCGGAGAGCCGGTACGCGGTGAAAAAAGAGGTTCCGGTTTCCCAGGTGTTCCCGGAGAATCCGCAGGACGCCGGGCTGTTTCATATGGGGCGGTTCGATTTTGTAGTATACCAGAAGCAGGGGCGCAGGGAGCTTCCCCTTCTTGCCATCGAGCTGGACGGCAAAGAGCACTTTGAGGATGCGGTTGTAAAGGAGCGGGACCGCAGAAAAAACGAGATCTGTGAGGCGCACGGCATGCAGATAATCCGGGTGGAAAATTCCTATGCGAGGCGGTATCATCATATGAAGGGGATACTGGAGGACTATTTTTCGCGGATGCGGTAGTGCGGCCGCTACATACTGGGAGGGCAGCGGATGAGTGATTATGTAAGCAGGGTAATCAGAAAGAAAATACGGGTGCACGGCGCTGTGCAGGGCGTGGGCTTCCGCTATCGGACAAAGCACGCGGCAAATGCACTGGGCGTCACCGGGTGGGTGCGAAACAATCCGGACGGGACGGTTTCTCTGGAAATGCAGGGGAGTGAGAGCCAAATCGATCAGGTGCTTGCGGCGGTGCAGCGGGGGACCTGGGTCCGCATCGAGAAAATGGAGGCCGCGTCGCTTCCGGTTGAAGAGCATGAACACGATTTTACCGTGAGAGAGGGCAGAGAATGAAGTGGTTTAAAAAGGAACCGGAGCAAAAAAGCTTTGACCGTGAGAATCAGAGAGCCGTGCTTAAGTGCAGCATCTGCACGGGCGAACAGGTGGCGGGATTTAAGGACGTGCGGACCGGAAGGTTCGATGAGGTGATGCTGATTCGAAACGGCAGTGATCTGGATTATTTTAAGAAGCAGTACGGCGTGGAGGAGATTACGAAGGAGTATTAGAGGCGCTTGTCCGCGCCCGCGGCATACCCTTTTACCAGGAGCCGCCGGCGAACAGGCAGCTTCTTATTTCCGGAAAATCAGATGATGAAGCGGCTGAATATGGAGGGACCGCATGTCAGTCAGAGACCCTGTAAATCAGTTTCATCCAGCGCCATTTCTTTTTGTGGGCCGGAACTGACACCTGAAATGCGGCAAAAAACAAAAATAAGATGGACAATCCCGTCTGACGAAACTATAATAAGATTGACCACCCGTTCCGAAGGGAGTGCGGCATGCCGTATTGCCGGCATCTATGTTTTATTCATTGTAAAGACAGAGCAGTAGTTATGCGCGGCAGCGGGCGGTCTTTTTCATGATAGAATTGAACAGAGACTGACTGGATTCAGGAGGGAAATTATGGCGAGAAAAGATTTTGGCGCAAAGCCGCTTACCTACCCGCAGCCGGTGTACATCATTGCAACCTTCAACGAGGACGGCAGTGCCGATGCAATGAATGCGGCGTGGGGCGGAATCAGTGAGACAAACGAGCTTATGTTCTGTCTGAGCGCAGGGCATAAAACGGTTAAGAATTTCGGGCGGACGGGCGCTTTCACGGTGAGCATGGCGGATGCGGCGCATGTGGCTGCCTGCGATTATGTGGGGCTGGCTTCCGGGAACACGGTATCGGACAAGCTTGAGCGGGCGGGGCTTACCTTCACAAAGAGCGATAGGGTGGACGCGCCTGTTATAAATGAGCTTGCGGTCTGCGTGGAGTGTAAGGTCAAAAGCTATAATCCGGAAACCTGTATCCTGCTTGGCGAGATTGTCAACGTGAGCGTGGACGAGAGTGCCATGACAGACGGCAGGGTGGATGTGGCGAAGGTGCGGCCGATCAGCTTTGACCCGTTCAACAACGCCTACCATGTGCTGGGTGAGAAGGTGGGAAACGCTTTTTCCGACGGAAAACAGTTTCAGTAGGCAAATAGCTGCGGACGCCGAAAGGCTAAAAGCCGGTCAGCACGCGCCGGCGGCCAGACGGTTTCCCCTTGGGGAAACCGTGCATAAGCAGCCGGGTGATGCAGAGGGGAACAGACAGAAGTATGCCTGTGTAGGCAGCTGCAAATACCACCGGAAACCGAAACGCCATGTAGAAGGCGCCGGCATTGTACATGGCAGTGGTGAGCGCGTAGCCGCACAGAGTGCCGGCTGTCATGGTGACGCCTGCGGCGGAGAGTGCGAGGAGCAGGCTTTCGCTGAGAAGCATTTTCCGGATCTGGCGGCCGGTCATGCCGATGGAGGAGAGCAATGCAATCTCGGACCGGCGGGCTGCGATATTGGTAATCAGCGTGTTTATCATGCTCAGGATGCTGAATGCCATGATGAATGCGGCAAGTCCGCTCACCGCCAGGAAGATCTGGTTTGCGGACCGGCCGTAGGAGGCTCGAAGGTCCGCCAGGGTTTCCATGGTCAGCTCCGGTTTTTCGGAAACGATTTCGGCAAGCTGGTCCGCGACGGCTGCTTCCTTCTCCGGCTCCGTCGATACAAGCAGGTCCGCGTTTAAGCTGTCGTAGGACAGCCATTTCAAAATTGCCGGCTCCGGCATCAGAAACCAGCCGTTTGACATGCTGCTGTGGTCGAGAACATACTGCGTGTTCAGAGTGCCCAGTATCTCCACTTCCTTTGCGGCCGCATTTTCGCCGTCAAAATAGTGCAGAGTGACCTTGTCGCCCGGCACAAATCTCCAGCCCAGGTATTCCTCCGCGGTGTCGTTGTCCACCGCGAGAATATAGCTGCCGCTCATCAGCTTTTCGAAGTCGGCGCTTCCCTCCTCCAGATATTCTCCGATAGCTGCGGTTTCCTCCTCTGTGAGCGGAATAACCGCGTCAACGCCGTCGTATGCGTCATTTTTCGGGTAGTCGTAGCGCACGCCCAATTTTTTTACGGCCGTCACCTTTTTTACACCGTCCAGCGAAGCAATAGAGCCGATGATCTCCTCGTCCATGGGGGCGTTCGCCTGCAGCTCGCTCATTCCGTTTTCGCGCAGCTCAATGGCGGACATGGAGTAGGTAATCAGAAATTCCGCGTTTTTGAAATAGCCCTGTCTCGGCCAGCTCTCCCGGTCGAAGGAGGAGAGGTAGGCGGAGGCGGTCATAAAGAGGATGCCGCCCAGTGAGAGGGACAGCATGGTGACTGTCGTTTTCTTTCTGTTTCTGGAAAAATTCATGACGCCGAGGCCCAGTGGCGTCAGCTTCCGGCAGTACCTTTTTTTGGCCCGGGCCCTTGCGGTATCCTGCGGCACGTAGCGAAGCGCCTCCATCGGGGAGACGGCGGCCGCCAGCCTGGCAGGCTTTCGCACGCTGATCAGGGTGACGCTGCCGGTCAGCGCCGACACCGCTGCGATAATTTTCAGCATATCCGGCACATAAAAGCCGTCGGAAATCAGGAAATAGCCGGCGGTACAGCCGACTGCAATGCCGGCGGGGCAGGCGCACAGAAACAGGAACACGCCCTCCTTCGAGACAAATTTTCGAATCTGCTTTTTGGTCATGCCGATGGTACGAAGCTGTCCGAACTGATGGATTCTGCCGATGACCGACAGATAAAATACGCCGTAGATCACCAGGATGCAGGCCAGCAGGATGACTATGCCGGTCAGACCATAGATTAAGACATAGTTTTTGTTTAAAGAAAGAGAGTCGAGGAACGCCTTTGACGGGCTTATATCTTCCCGCCGGATGCCGGCGTCTCTGCCGACGGCGTACATGGCTTCTCTGCAGGCATCAGCCGACATGTCCCCGGCGCCGTGAAACTTTGCGTACACCTCAAAGGGTACATCCTTCAGCTGGCTTCCCTCTGATGCGTAGTCCTCTGAGAAATACACAAAAAACTGTTTTTCCGTCTCATCTCCGCTCAGTATTCCCGTCACGGTAAAATCCTCGGTGCTGCCGTCATAGAAGGAAAAGGATACTGCGGCTCCCGGCGCGGGATCAAGCCCCATCTTTTTTAAGAGCGCTGCGGGGACGGCGGCCTCCTCCTTTGCCTTTGGCAGTCTTCCGGCCTGCAGCTCTCCCATCTGAATCTGGTCGGACAGCTCGCTCACGTAACGGGGTATAATGGAAAAGCCGTCCGTCTCGGTAGGAATACCGGTTTTTACCTGAATCTGGAAAGCGATGCGGCTGTCGTTTTTGAGCTGCTCAGTCTGGTCGACTGTGAGGTTATAGTAGATGACCTGCTGCCGGCGGGAGAGAGCATTTTGGGTCTTCCGGTTCTGTCCGGCCGCAAACATGAGAATGACGGTCAGAAGAGAGGAGGCCAGCGCTATGGCAAGTATGACAAAGACGTTGCGCATGCGGGCGGACTTTAAGCTCTGCCCTGACATCCGGGAAATCATTTTTGACGTTATCTTTCTGCTGTTCATGGATCTGCCTCCTTACAAATGAATTTTGCCGTCTTCGATTCGGATTTGTACGTCTGCTTTTTGTGCAATGTCGGGGTTGTGGGTGATCATCACAATGGTCTGCCGAAACTGCTTGCCGGTCATCTTTAAGAGCTCCACAACCCGGTCGCCGGTGCGGCTGTCCAGGTTGCCGGTGGGCTCGTCGGCCAGAATGATGGCGGGCTTTGTAATCAGGGCACGGGCGATGGCTACCCGCTGCTGCTGTCCGCCGGACAGGTGGCTGGGAAAGGCGTTCAGCTTTCCGTCCAGATCCAGAAAATGGATGATTTCATCCAGGAAAACGCGGTCCTCTGTTTTTCCGTCCAGGCGAACCGGAAGCACGATGTTCTCACAGGCAGTAAGGTAGGGAATCAGGTTGTAGTTCTGGAAGATAAAGCCGATTCTCTGCCGGCGGAATACGGTGAGCTGCTCCTCGCTCATGCGGTCGATGCTTTTCTCTTCCACCTGAACGCTGCCGGAGGTCGGCGTGTCCAGGCCGCCCAGCATGTGCAGCAGCGTGGATTTTCCGCTGCCTGATGTGCCGACAATGGCGACAAACTGTCCGCTCTCTACGGACACGTTTACGTCGTCCAGCGCTTTGACAAGTCCGGCACCGCTTCCGTAATATTTTTTCAGATGGGATGTGTTTAAAACTGTCATAAATATTTCTCCTTTCTGTCGTGTATTCCGATACTTTCATCCTATCGAATCCTGGAAAAAACTCAACGGAGAATGCAGATTCTAACATTCAGGGCGCATATTCTAATTGCGGAAATAAAATACCCGCTGCAAAAGGCAGCGGGATTACGGAATCGGAATCAGTATTTTCAGTGTAAATTTGCCGTTTTCGTTGCGGGTGACAAGCTGGCCGCCGTACTTTTCCGCGGCGTCCGTCATGTTGGAGAGCCCGAAGCCGTGGAAGAAATCGTCCTCCGCCGGGGCATTGCTCTGCCGCAGCGGAGGCTCTCTGGAGCAGTTGTTTTCCACCAGGACGGACAGGAAATTGTGGATTCTGCCCGCCTTGAGGAGAATGGCGCGTTTATGAAGCGGCAGCCGTTCGCTGGCCTCAATAGCGTTGTCGATGGCGTTTCCGAATATCGTGCTGATGTCCAGCGGGTCGATAAACGTGATGCCGCTTAAGCTGACGGTGACGGAGAAGTCAATCTGCTTATCTCTGGCCAGCCCGGCTTTTTCTTTTAGAATAATATCGAGTATTTCGTTTCCGGTGTGCACATAGTCCTCGTATACGGCCGCCTCCTGCAGCAGGCTTTGGATCATCTGTTCCGTCCGGGGGGACGGTTCCTGTTGTCTTAAAATGAGCAGATGGTTTTTCATGTCGTGGTAGAGACTGCGGACCCGCTCCTCGTCCCTTTGTTTTTTCTGATAGTAGGAAAACTGCTGCCGGAGCCTTTCAATCTGCATGCGGTCGCGCTGTTTTTGTTCTCTCAGACAGGAAACGTTCCTGGCGTAGAGAAACTGCAGGATAAAGCTGACGCAGAGGGCGGCGGTTATGACGTCCAGCACAAGGGTGTACTCTGTCTGCAGATTGAGGTATTCGTACATGGACGCAAACCAGCTGCAGAAGGGAAACAGGTAGATCACCGTCAGGACGGCAATATCTTTTCTCTGCAGAGAGTAGGTGAAGGACCGCAGCAGAAAATATGCGACCGCTGTAAATGCGAAACGGAGTACAATGGAAATAACGTAAACAGGCCATCTGGCTACGGTTATCCCGTCCACCGTTGTGGTGATTTCGCCCTGGCAGAGCAGATACATAAGCAGTGTGGCCATGGTTTCCGGAAGCATGATAGCCAGGCCGGCCAGCTCCATAACGACTATGCTTTTGCGGGTCCCGGTTTTATAGCACAGGTTGACCAGAAGCGGAATCAGGCCCTGAAGGATAAAAATTTTAACCGCGCCAAAGTCGGTGAAAAAGGTCAGCGTGCAGACTGCGGCCATGTAGACAAGAGGCACAAGGGCTCTGCTTACCGCCGGATGAAAGCGCGGATTTTTGCAGAAGCAGACCGTAAGTACAAAGAGAGCCAGGGTTTCGGTCAGGGTGACCGATAAATCCGAAATTGCATACAGCCATATCATAGCATATCCCCCCAGTATCCGGTCAGTTTTCTCATAAAATCCCTGCGCTTCGGCTGGCTGACCGGTATACGCTCCCCCGCCTCCAAAAGCAGCTCCAATCCCTCCACGCCCTTTACGTGGGAGAGATTGACGATAAAGCTCTGGTGGCACCGGGCGAACTGCGGCTGCGGACAGAGGATGGAGGCGACACTTTTCATGTTTTTGCAGATTACCTGCGACTGTCCTTCAAAGTGCAGCATCACGTTGCGCTGTACCGTCTCGGCGTAGCAGATATTTTTGCAGAGAACTTTAAATTTGCCGCTGTTGTTGGAAAAGCTAATGTACGGCTCGTCCCGGCCCGGGCAGCGGGCAAAATAGCGGTCCAGCTCCATTTTGAGTATGCCGTAGCGGAGGGGCTTTAAGAGGTAATTGACTGCGCGGTATTCATAGCCCTTCCAGACATACTGCCGGACGGATGTCAGAAAAATAAGCCCTACCGTGCTGTCGATCTTTCGGATTTCCTCCGCCGTCTTTAAGCCGTCAAGGCACTCCATTTTAATGTCCATAAAGATCAGGTCAAGATCCGGCTGATAGCCCCGCAGCAGCTCGTTTCCGTCGTGATATGTCAGATAACAGAAATCGTTTCCGGTCTCGGCGGCGTAGCGTTCAAGCTGCCGCTTCAGCTCCTGTATGAAAGTATCCTCGTCGTCGCAGATTGCCAGCTTGAACATGGGTGTTGTCTCCTTTTTTTGCGATTGCAATGTGATTATTATATAAAATTCGGGTGATGGCAGCATTTTAATCCATTTGCTGCGGGCTGCTTTTTCGGATGCCGTGAAATGATCAGCAGCACAGGGTCACACAGGATATTTCACCTGGTTAAATTTAACCCTGTTTTTGCATCTGCTCAACCAGGGCTCGCTTTTTCTGCCTGTGCACCATCCGGACAGGCAGAACTGCCTCCATACCAAACACCTCCACCTCCTTTATGGAAAGCTGCACGATTCTTTTGACTGGCCGCCGGATCGCCAGCGCCGCAGATCCAAAGCACAGCATGACGATCAGCAGCAGGGAGGCAAACGGCAGCTTCCAGGTTGTTCCCCATTTATCTGCAATCAGGAACCGGAACATCATCTTATTCAGCGGCAGCCCCAGGACGCAGCCGGTGACACATCCCAATACT
>CATJJD010000190.1 GCA_949740385.1 uncultured Lachnospiraceae bacterium | reverse complement strand
GTGGATTTTCGCACCTGCACCGCCAGAAACACAAAGAGCAGCACGCAGGCAGCAGCCCAGGCCAGCGTATACCGTGTCTGGTACAGGGGGCTTCCCACCGCAGCCAGCTCAAGGGCCGCCACTGCAAGACTCACCGCAAGGCTCATGCAGACTGCGTCCCGCTGCGCCGCCCTGCGGTACACCATAAGGCTTCCCGCCGCCGTCAGCATGTAGGGCACAAGAAGGTACATAAACTCTGTCAGAAAATACAAGGCGCCGCCGAAGGCAGCCACAATCACAAGGGCCGCAAAGTTCCCCGCGCCGAGAATCAGCATCCGCATCATAAACACGCTCCCGAAGGAAAAGAGCGTGGTGCTCTCCAGCTCCGCCATGCGGCAGCGCAGCGATCCCATGCTCACGCTGACCGTCGCAGCGCCAAGAAACGGCACCAGGGCATAGACACACCCCATATGGTGCGCCTGCAGCGCCCGCTCCGCAGCCAGCATCAGAACAAACAGTGCAGAAGACAGCACCCAGGCGGTCTTTGGAATATACTGAATCTGCACCAGAAGAAGCGCCGTCATCCTGCGCCTTCCCTTCTGCAGTCCCGCCAGAAATGCATCCTTCCCTTCCGGCTCCCGCACCTGATAGTACTCTCTGAGCTGCTCCTTAAGCTTCCTCTTCATCCGACATCCCCCTCTCCAGCCTCCCTGCAATCTTTTTTAACCGCCGCATCAGCGCAAACCGCGATTCCCCGTAAATCTGCGCAAGCTGCCCGTAGGACAGCCCGTTTGCAAAGCGAAGCAGCAAAAGCTCCCTCTCCTGCTCCGTAAGCTTCGCCAGCGCGGCGTGCAGCGCAATCCTCGTTATACTCTGCTCCTCAAAATTGTCCTGTACAAGAAAGCAGCCGCCCTCCATCCGCTCCCAGTCGTCAGTCAGAAGCGGGCGCTTTCTCCGGTACTCATCCACACATAAATTCCGCGCAATCACATACAGGTACGCCAGCGGCCGTCCGGCCTCCCTGCAGCGGCTGCTCTCCAGAAAACGGAGAAAGGTTTCCTGCGTCAGATCCTCCGCCAGCCTCTCATTTCCCAGCCGGAAATAGCAGTAGCGGTAAATTTTGTCGTATTGCGCGCCAAGATCCATGTCAGCGAAACCCTCCCCTCATAATGTTTAACGGACAGCGAAGCCAAATGTGCGGCTGGTTTAAAAATATTTTTTGAAAATCAGTCAGACTTTACACAGCCGCTGCAATCTGATATGATACAGACCGGAAAGCGGGTGATTCCATGACGGGCAAAGAAGTGCTAAAACTGATTCAGAAGCTGGAAGGGGAAGACATGTCCGCCGAAAAAATACTCGAAATTATTCAATACGGCGAGACGGCGGAGCCGAAAGCAGAGACCGCACAGCAAAGCAGGGTGTAAAGTCATACAGTCAGACTTTACACCCTGCCTTTTTCTTCACATTTTACTGCAGT
>CATJJD010000189.1 GCA_949740385.1 uncultured Lachnospiraceae bacterium | reverse complement strand
TCCTCCATATAGAAATATTTAATCTCTTCTTTTAATTTTTCCTTCTGTTCATCCGACAGCGGAATCTGCGGCAGATTTTTCGTCTTTTTAGCCATATCCGACCTCTCTTTCTGAAAACACAAACTATTTGCCCACAATTCCGACTGTGTCGATAAACGAGTACGGCGTCTGCTGGTACACATAATAGTTCAGCCAGTTAGCGTAGAGTATATTCCCGTGGGAGCGCCACTGCAGAAGCGGTTTTTTTGTATCGTCGCCGTCCGGGTAGTAGTTGACCGGCGGCTCGATGGGAAGTCCTTTGTCACGGTCTCTCACATACTCCTTATGCAGCGTCACCCGGTCGTACTCGGGATGCCCCATGACAAAAATCTGGCTCCCGTCCTCGTTGATCACAAGAAACACCCCCGCCTCGTCCGACTCCGCCAGTATGGTGAGCGCCTCGTTATTCTCGATGTCTTCCCTTCCCACCTCGGTGTGGCGGGAGTGGGGCGCAAAGAAGTGGTCGTCAAAGCCCCGGACCAGGGGAATCTTGCGGTTTCTCACCCGGTGCTCGTAGACGCCGAACATTTTCTTCTCCAGCATCCGCTTTGGAATATTATAGTGATAATAGAGCCCCGCCTGCGCTCCCCAGCATAAGTGCAGCGTCGAGGTCACATGCCCCTTCGACCACTCCATAATCCGGCTGATTTCCGGCCAGTAGTCCACCTGCTCATACTCCATCTGTTCCACCGGAGCGCCGGTTATAATAAGCCCGTCGAAATACGTCCGCTCGATCTCCGAAAAGGTCAGATAAAATTTGTTCAGATGGCTTCTCGACGTGTGGGTCGACGCATGGCTCTCCAGCGCCACGAAGGAGACGTCCACCTGCAGCGGCGTGTTGGACAGCGACCGCAGAAGCTGCAGCTCCGTCTCCTCCTTGAGCGGCATCAGGTTCACGATGGCGATGCTGATGGGGCGTATATCCTGGTGCATCGCCCGGTTTTCGTCCATCACAAAAATATTTTCTCTCTCCAGGATTTCCCTTGCAGGCAGATCCCTCTGGGTTCGAATCGGCATGTGTATTCCCTCCTACTCTCTTATCCAAACTGTTCCAGAAACGCATCCTCCGTGATAATCGGCACGCCAAGGTCCTTCGCTCTGCGGTTTTTGGCAGACTCCGAGCGGTCGTCGTTGTTCACCAGATAGCTCGTTTTTTTCGAGACGCTGCCGGTGACCTTTCCGCCCTGGCTCTCCACGTAGGCCTTAAACTCGTCCCGGTTCTTATAGTGGTGCACGTCCCCTGTAATGACAAACGTAAGTCCCGCGCACGTCCCGCCCGAGGACTCCTTCACCGGGACATGCTCCACCGCAAGCTCCGCAAGCAGCAGAGAAAGCCCCGCGCGGTTGCTCTCGTTTTCGTACCATTCCAGGATGGAGCGGGAGCGCTCCTCCCCGATTCCGTCGATGTCCTCAAAGCCCTCCTGCTCCTTCATGCGCTGCAGAAAAGCGTCAAAGCCGATGGTGTTCACGATTCTTTTGCCCGCATCGATTCCGATCAGCGGAATGCACAGAGCAAAAATCAGGCCAACTGGGTGTACATTTCGGCTTTTTTCAATGGACCGGTCCATGTTTGCAACCGACCGCTCGCCAAAGCCCTCCTCCATGCGAATCTGATCAAAATGGTCGCTCAGATGATAAATGTCGGCAAATGTGCGGATATATCCGTCGTTGATAAACTTTATGATGGTCTGGGTCGAGAGACCGTCGATGTCCATGCCGCTCTTGCTGACAAAGCGGGTAAATTTTTTGACATTTTTTGCCGTGCAGTCCGGGTTGGTGCAGTGAAGCGTCTTCGTCCCGCTGTTTTCGCTGACGCGGATCTCCGTCGGCGCATGGCATACCGGACACTGCCCGGGAATTTTGACTGTGCCGACAGCGTCCTTCACCCCGATGCACTTTGGGATGATTTTGTTTGCCTTGATGACGGAGAGGATGCAGCTCTCTCCGATTCCCAGCCGCTCAATCTCGCTGATGTTGCACAGCGATGCCCGGGAAACCGTCGTCCCCTCGATCTGCACCGGCTCGAACACCGCCACCGGCGAAATTGTGGACACGGCGCAGGACCACTCGATATAGGAAAGTCTGCTGTCCACCGGCTCGTCCTTCCACTTGAAGGCGTAGCCCGCCCGGGTGGCGTGGTGGCCCGTAACGCTGCCGGACGCAGCATAGGCCGTGTCGTCGTAGCAGATCACAAGCCCGTCCACCGGAATGTCCATGCTGCCGTTCTCCACCTTAAGGGACCAGGCGTCGATCACCGAGCCGATATGATAAGCGTCGGTCAGCTCCCGCTCCACCACGTCAAACCCGAGCTTTTTCAGGTAATCCATCCGCTCCCCCCAGGATACGATCTCATCCGCCTCGTCCAGGTGCACAAGCGTAAAGGCGTAAAAGTGCACATGCCGCTCCTTCACCTCCGCCGGATCGTCCAGGTTGAGCGTCCCCGACGCCAGATTGCGCGGATTGGCGTACTTCTCGTCGTCGTCCTCGATCATGCCGTTGATCGCCGCGAAATCCGTGTAGGAAATGGTCGCCTCCCCCCGGACAACCAGATGCCCCGGATAGTCAATTTTCTGCGGAAAACCGCGGATCGCTCCCTTTAAAAACGTGATGTTCGTTCCGACGGAGCCGTTTCCGCGGGTCAGTATACGCACGAGCCTTCCTCCGTCGTAGGTCAGCACAAGAGTCAGGCCGTCCAGCTTCCAGGAGAGCCAGACCGGAAGCTCCCCCGCCCACGCTTTCAGCTCCTCGACGCTTTTCGTCTTCGCCAGCGAGAGGGCCGGAAACTCGTGGGGCTCCTTATCGCCGGAGGACTCGTACCCGGTGTTCTGCGTCGGGCTGTCGGGCCGCACATACCCGCTCGTCTGCTCAAGCCCGGTCAGTGCGTCGAACGCCGCGTCCCACTCGTAATCGGACATAAGCTCGTCCCCGCCGTTGTAGTAGGCCTCGGACGCGGCGTTTAGCTTTTGTACCAGGGCGTCAATGCGCTCTCTGACCGCTGCCTCATCTTCCGGAAGCGTCTCTGCCGTAAGATTTTCCGGCGTAAAATTTTCCGGCGTAAGATTTTCTGTCGTAAGATTTTCTGTCATAAGATTTTCTGTCATAAGATTTTCTCCCGCAAAGGTTTCTGTCATCCACGCTCTTTTTCTTATCCTCCGCATCCCGCGGTCCGCGGCAGGCCGCCGGCCCGTTGCCGGAATCCGCCAGCAGTTTTTTCAAAACGCGGTACTCTCCGTCGGTGATTCTCCGGTGTTCGCCCGCTGCAAGATCCCCCAGCTCAATGTTCATAATGCGGACCCGCACAAGATTTTCCACCCGGTAGCCAAAATACTCGCACATGCGCCGAATCTGCCTGTTTAAGCCCTGCGTCAGCACAATGCGAAACTGCTTTTTTCCGGTCCGCTCCACCTTACACCTGCGGGTGGTCACCCCCAGCTCAGCCAGCGGCACGCCCCCGGCAAGTCCCCGCAGAAACGCGTCTGACACCGGCCGGTTGACCGTCACAATATACTCCTTCTCGTGATAGTTACCCGCCCGCATCATGCGGTTGACAATATCTCCGTTGTTTGTCAGAAGAAGAAGCCCCTCGGAATCCTTGTCCAGACGCCCGACCGGATACACCCGCTTCGGATAGTGCAGGAAATCAATGACATTGTTTTTCTCCCGCCTCTCCGCGGTGCAGACAATGCCCTTCGGTTTATTCAGCACAAGGATGATTTCCTCCTCCTCTTTCACCACCGGCCTGCCGTCAAAGAGCACCTCCTGCCCCCGGCTCACCTTATCTCCCGCCTCGGCGGTTCTGCCGTCGATGGTAACAAGCCCCGCCGCGATCTGCCGGTCCGCCTCCCTGCGGGAGCAGATCCCCGCCTCGCTCAGAAACTTGTTGATGCGCACGCCCTCCTGCCGGATCATATTCTGCTCTTTCTCTCCTGACGGCATCTCTCACTCCTCTTTTCATCACGCGCCGCGGGCGTCCGCTTTCGGACCCCGGACGTTAAAAAAATGCGGAGGCTGTTCATCAGCCTCCGCCCTCGTTATCTTATGCTCTCTGTATCAAATCGGCTCCAGCAGGTCGCTTCGAATATATCCCGTTCCGCCGCTGAACCGGATCTTTGTCCAGTTGCCGTCCGTTCCGACAGCGGTAAGCTGTGCGCCCTCCCCGATCTGTCCGATCAGCTCAGCATCCGAGCTTGCGGCAGCGCGGATATTGCAGACGTCCTTCGTCCGAACCTGCCAGGTTCCGTTTCCGCTGTTGTCCGCCCCGGTGTTGCTGTCCTCCGGCTTGCTGTCGTCTGTACTGTTATCGGCGACGTTATTGTCCTCCGGCTTGCTTTCCGTATCGGTATTCGCTGTGCTGTCAGGCTCAGGCGTATCGGTCTGGGTATCAGCTGTCTCTGTCTCCTCCGGCTGCGTGCTGTCTTCCGTACCGTCGGCCGGCTCGGTAGACGGGGTATTGTCGGCCACACCTGCTCTCCACTGCGTAATCGCGTCGTGCAATGTGGTGCTGACCATGTCCGCAAGCTTCTCGTCCGACTTCATCGCCTCGTCGTAGCGGATCTGCACTTCCTGCTGCAGCAGAGCCACCTCGCTTAGCTGCTCGTAGTCACGAATGCTCTTATAGATCTCGCTGTCGTACTCCTGCTCCATAAAGCTGAAGTTGTAGTTGGCATAGACGTTATTGATATAGAGCTTTCCCTCTCCGTCTCTCTCTACATAGAAGAAATCCATCCCCGGCGCCGGCGTGTCGATGTCATAGAACTTGAGATCGTAGCACACGGACACAAAATAAGCACTGTCCGTCGCCTTCATGGAATAGCAGGCGATGTTCTGATACGCCTCGTAAAATGCGGCAACCGTCGTGATAAAGCTCTTCTCGTTGTCCGTAATCGGAGCCGCAAGCATCTCGATGGACGTCAGATCCGCAGCGGCATAGGCCGTGTAGTAGCTGTTGATCAGCGTCACCAGCTCCTCATCCGCGTCCTTCTGCAGCTTTTCGTCAGAAGTATCTCCGGCCAGATCATCCTCCGGCTGAGTCTCCTGCTGTGTGCTGTCCGGAATTTTCTGCGTATCTTCCGAACCGTCCTCTCTGCTGACAAACACAACCAGAACCACAATCAGTACTATAAGAATAAGAAGTACGGCAGCCGCTATATATCTCCTGTACTTCTGGCAAAATTCTCTCATCTTTTCTTTATCTATATTCTTCTGCAAAACAAAATCTCCTTTTGTATGTGGCATCACGGATCTGCAAATATACCGGAGCAGCCCTTTCCTTCTCACTCCGGCAGCGCCGGACTGTTCTGCCCTGTGTCAGCCGGCGCACCTGTCTTCTGACAGTATGCGCCGGCTCTTACCACATTATGCGCCCGGCGGGAATCGAACCCGCATCTCAGGAGTCGGAGTCCTACGTTCTATCCATTATACTACGGCCGCTCACACGTCAGTCCATGCAGTGCATTTCTTAACGCGTTATTTAATATAACACACTTCCTGCCAGCCGTCAATATGATGAAGGCGGTTTTGTGTCTTTTTTTGTAAATATGGGAAAAAACTCCATTTTACAGCAGATGAACCGGCAGATCCTCTGATATGCGGCAGAACTCCACCCGCGGATTTGCGCCGGCAATCGCCGCTGTCTTCACCCCGGACCCTTTTTCCTCTGCCTTCTTTTCTTCCGGCTTCCTCTGATCCTGCCTCTTTTCCTCCGCCGCTTTCGACGCAGATGCCTTTTTTCCCGCTTTCGGCTCCGGCTTCTTCTCTTCCGCCGCTTTCACCCCGCCGCTCTTTGGCTCCCTGGGAGTCTCTGCCCTGCGCCCCTCATCCTTCGGATTCTCGTTCTTTTGCGCCTCCTCTTTTTTCGCCTGCTCTGTCACAGCCGCCGTATCTTCTGCCATATCGTTCCCTCTCCTTTCCTGCAGACCGTCATTTACGCCCCGTTTCCCGGGTCATTTTCAATCCCGTATCTGCAAACAATCCTTCTCTCCTCGAAATAGTCAAGCCACTCCAAAGACGGCTTTTGGTCGGTGACAACCATATCCAGCTCCGTGATGTCACAGATATGGGAAAATGCCACCGTGTCAAATTTCGTGTAGTCCGCCGCAAGTATTTTCGCCCCGGCGCGGGCAAGCATGTTCTGCTTTACCTGGGAAAACAGCTCGTTTGCGTCGGTCACTCCCCTTGCCATGTCCAGCCCCTTGCAGGACAGTATCACCTTGTCCGCGTTCATCGTGTGGATCACCTCCACCGCCCGGGGGCCCACCAGGGCCAGATAGCGCCCGAAAAGCTTTCCGCCCGTGGAGATGACGTCCCAGCCGCCGTCGTCCGTCGTCTCCAGAAGAAGCTCGATGGAGTTTGTAATGAGCGTCAGGTTGCGCCTTTTTCCCCGCAGCTCGTTGACAATGGAGAGCGCCGTGGTGCTGGCGTCAATAAAAACATGGTCGCCGTCCGCAATCTCCTCCGCGACGATCCTTGCGATGGCGCTCTTGCCTTCCATATTTTTCTTGCGGCGCACGAGAAACGGCATGTCCGTGTTGATGCTCTCGTTTAAAACCGCGCCGCCGTAGCTCTTGATGGCGAGCCCCTCCTTGTCCAGCTTGTCCAGATCTCTTCGGATCGTCTCCTCGCTCACCCCGAACAGCTCCCCCAGCTCGCTCACCACAACACGCTTTTTTTCCTGCAGAATCTCCAGAATCCGATTCTTACGCTCGACTGCTAACATCCCGTCCCCCCGCTGTCTTTCCGATGCTGTCTGTTTTGTTCGATGCCAGACGCTACACGATCGTCTGCCAGAGCTTCGGGTCCGGATTTGCAATGACAGAGGAATCCAGATACATCCCGTTCTCCTTAATGGCCTCTCTTGCCTTCTCGATGGCGGCCGTGCACGCCGCAACCTCCCCGGTGAGCAGCAGGTAAGACTTGCCGCACATTCCCTTTGCGATGCGAAGCTCAATCAGAGAAACGATCGCCGTCTTTGCCGCAATGTCCGCTGCAACAATAATCGAAGCCGCATCGTATGTCTCCAGAATGCCAAGGGCGCTCACCTTTCCGATCTCGGAGGTTCCGTAGATGGCAGGAAAGATGGATGCGTCCGGATTGCCCAGCACGAAGTCACCGATCAGATTCTCTGCGCCGTACCTTCTGGCGGAGGCAACCGCGGCGTTCACCGCACTGAGATCTCCCGCAATCAGCGCAATATATTTGCCGGGACACACCACCTGGGCCTCCAGAAGCTCCACCGCCGCAGTCTTGACCATAAGGTCCGCCGCCGTGATGCCCGACGCAACCGTCTTAAATTCAATCATTCCAATCGCTTTTTGCATGATTTATTCTAACCTTTACCTCGAATCACTATGTATTTGTCGGTTACTTCCGTCACGGTCCCGCTTATGCTGGCATGGATGCACACGGAAAGTCCCTCCGCCGCATACGCCGCCACATCGCCTGTCTGCACCTTATCGCCCGGCTTTACAGCGGCGGCGGCCGGCGCGCCGATGTGCTGGGAGAGAAGAAGCTTTACCGCATCCGCGCTCCTTAGCGTATCGTCGAGCTTCGCATCGTTCTCGTAGCGTGTGAGCCCAAGCCTTGCAAGAAGCCGCTCCTCCGGCGTTCTGCGGTACTCTCTCGCCGGATCGACCGGCCCTGCCTGGACTGCAGGAGGCTTTACGCCTGCCTTTCTTAGCCCCGCCTTATACTCGGCCATCAGACTGCGGGGCGACAGTCCCTGGGG
Organism: uncultured Lachnospiraceae bacterium; assembly: GCA_949740385.1. Classification (GTDB taxonomy): domain Bacteria; phylum Bacillota; class Clostridia; order Lachnospirales; family Lachnospiraceae; genus Roseburia. Next base: position 20,976 of record CATJJD010000189.1, on the reverse strand, counting down.
ACAGCTGTAAATCTCGCAGACGCCGCAGGAGCTGCAAAAGAGCGTGTCCAAAAAGGGCGATACCGACTGGAAATCCCGGTTTGCGGCCGCCCGCATAAACAGATGCGGCGAAATCGGGTGTCCAAGACCGTGCCGCGGACACAGGTCCGTGCAGGTTCTGCACTGACAGCAGGCCGAGGCCGCTCTCGCCAGGGCGTTGGCCGGATTCTGCTTCTTTTTGTACACCAGGGAGTGATCCGCCGGCAGCACGATCACTGCGGAGGTCGTCTTTGTCACCGGCTGGCTGCCGCTTCCGAAGCTTCCCATCATGGGCCCGCCCAGCAGGTAGACCGGATTGTCAACTGTCGCCCCGCCTGCCATGGCCACCGCCTCCTCCACCGTTATTCCCACCGGAACATGCACCGTCAGCGGATGCTTTACCTCGCCGGTAATGGTCACGTACTTGTCCGTAACCGGGCGCTTTTCGTACACTGCGTTGTACACGTTATAGAGGGTCTCCACGTTGAACACCGCAACGCCGCAGGCGATGGGCAGTCCGCCAGGCGGAACTACTCTTCCCGTGGCCTCGTAGATGAGTACAACCTCGTCCCCCATCGGGTACGCTCCCGGAAGTCGGTGTATCCGCATATCGGAAAACTCGTCCTTATATGTCTCAAGAGCCTCTATGGTGCTCCTGTATTCGTCTTTAATTCCGATAACCGGCCGGGCCCCGAGGGTGTCCGCGATAAGCGAAAACGCCTTCAGGATTTCTCTCGCATGCACCTTTAACAGCTGTCTGTGCAGCGTAAGAAGCGGCTCACACTCCGCGCAGTTCATAAGAATGGTATCCGCCGACTCAGAGAGCTTTCCGTAAGTGGGAAATCCTGCGCCTCCCGCTCCCACGACGCCATTCTCGCGCAATATTTTACTCAGTTCTGCAATGTCCATATCCTATACCAACTTCCCGACATCATCAATGATTCCGACGATCGCCGCATCCACCGGGGACTGATCCAGCCCGCAGCCGATACGGGCCGCGCTTCCCTGTGCCACCAGCACATACTCTCCGATGCCGGCTCCGATGTTGTCGATTGCGACAAACCTGCTGTGCTCAGAGTTCATCGAGTCGACTGGCTCCACTACCATGAACTTGTTTCCCACCAGATTGTCCTGCTTGCGGGTTGAAACGATGCTTCCTGTCACTTTCCCTATAATCATTTCGCTCCCTCATTTCCTGATTCTGATTCCAAAGATCCGGCCCCGGCCGCAAAAGGCCTTCCGGGGCCGGCCGCTCTCACGATCTGCGGATTGCCGCGTAATCGCCCTGCCTGATCTCGCTGGCGTTTGCCTCGTCCGTGTCGATGTGCATCTCCAGCGTAAAGCTTTCGTCCACACGGATTTTCACCCTGTCGAAGGTGGTCCCCCGCTCATTGTCCACCGAAACGCTCACATAGTCGCCGTCCGAGACGCCGCAGCGCGCTGCGTCTGCCGGCGCCATATGTATGTGGCGCGCCGCCACAATGCAGCCCTCCTTACAGTACACCGCGCCCTTCGGCCCGACAATGGCAATGGGCGCAGAGCCCGCCGTGTCGCCGGACTCCCGCACCGGCACGCTGATGCCGAGCTTTCTTGCGTCCGTGCTGCTGATCTCCACCTGCGTTGCCTTTCTGGCCGGACCAAGCACCCGCACGTTCTCGATGGCGCGAAGCTTAAGTCCCACGATGGTACAGCACTCCTCGCAGGCAAACTGCCCGCCCATCAGTTCTTTTTTCTTCGTGAGCTGATGCCCCGGTCCAAACAGCGTCTCCACGTCTGCCTGGGACAGATGGATATGGCGGTTGCTCACCCCAACCGGAACCAGAAAGCCGTCTCCTTTTTTCTGATTCTTCTGAATGGATGCGACGATCATTCTGGTTAAGCTTTCTAACTCCTGTCTCTCCATAAGCTGCTTACCTTCTTCTATTTAATCTTCGGCAGAATGCCCTCGACATCCGTGTGCGGTCTCGGGATTACATGGGATGCAACCAGCTCGCCCAGGCGCTCTGCGTTTGCAGCTCCCGCCTCCACCGCGGATTTCACTGCGCCCACATCCCCGCGTACCATAACGGTTACAAGACCGGAGCCGATCTTCTCTGTTCCGACAAGCGCCACGTTTGCCGCCTTGCACATGGTATCCGCAGCCTCGATCGCAGCGGTAAGCCCTCTTGTCTCCACCATTCCTAATGCTTCCTGTGCCATTTCTTTTCCTCCTTAAAGCTTAAGTTGTTTTCTGCATTCTCTTCGCGCTGACCGCGACCAGTTTTCGGATCTCCTCACACGGAGCAGCGATCACGGCGGACGCTGCAAGAATGTGCCCGCTGACCTCGCAGATGTTCCCCGCCGCCTCAACCGCCGCCTTCGCGTCGGACACGTCGCCCTCCACGATGATCGTCACCAGACGGCCGCCCAGCTTGCGCTCCCATGTGACAAAGGACACATTCGCAGCCTTGCACATCGCGTCGAGGGAATCCACTGCCGCAACCACTCCCGACACCTCAATTATTCCGTATGCGCCGCCCATAGACTATTTCCCCTGCGGAAATCCCGGAAGGATCTTCTCAACGTCGGTGTGCGGTCTCGGAATAACGTGGGACGCAACCAGCTCGCCCAGACGGCTCGCCGCCGCAGACCCGGTCTCCACAGACGCCTTCACCGCCCCCACATCGCCGCGTACCATAACGGTTACAAGGCCGGAACCGATCTTCTCCGTCCCAATCAGCGTCACCTCCGCAGCCTTTGTCATCGCATCCGCAGCCTCAATCGCCGCGGTCAGTCCTCTTGTCTCTACCATTCCCAGTGCTTCCTGTGCCATCTCTTTTCCTCTCTTTCTGTCTCTGTCATGCGCCGCGTCCCGGCGCGTCCTCTAATCTTTATCAAATGCGCTGATTCCCAGCATCTTTAGCGTATCCCCTGTCGGCCGCGGGATCACATGGCTCTGTACCACCCCGGTCAGCGCCTCCGCCGTCTGCCGTCCTGTCTCCACGGCTGCGGTTACATCCTCCACGCTGCCCCGGAACTTAACTGTTACAAGGAGCGGGACCGGAAGGGCGTCCGCGTTCGCCGGCTTGTTCTTGTCAAACGGCTCCAGCGTGACGTTGGCCGCCTTGCACCCTGCATCTGCTGCGAGAAACGCACAGCACAGACCATACACCTCCAAAATTCCTACTGCTCTCTCATCCATAATGGCGATCCTCTCCTGTGCTAGTCTGCAACTACCGCAATCTTAAGCCCGGTCATTGCCGCCGCCTTCTTAAACGCGTCGTCAATCTGGCTGAGCGGATACTTATCGGTGATCAGCTCGCTCATCGGAAGGCCGATGTCCTTTGCGCTCTTTAAGAAGTCGAAGGTGGTCGCGTAATCTCTCAGCGTGTACACCCAGCTGCCCACCGTGGTGATCTCCTTGGAGCATATGTCAAAATGCGGGTTGATCGTGGCGTCTCCGCCGTTGATAAAGAAGCCCAGCTCGCAGAGTCCGCCGCCGTTTCGGATAAACTTGTAGATGTTGGAGTGACCCGCAGGCGATCCCGTACACTGGAAGGCAAAGTCCGCAAGGTGTCCGCCGAAGGCTGCCTTAACCCCCTCTGCAAGATTCTCGATCCCGTCGTAATTCTTAAAGTTCACATGGGCCTTTGCGCCCAGCCGGTGGGAGAACTCCAGTCTCGCCTCGTTTCCGTCCACCGTCACAATATTCTGGATTCCCAGAGTCTTTAACACCGCAACGCAGATGAGGCCGATCGGCCCACAGCCCTGCACCACAACGCGGCTGTTGAATTTGAGTATGCCGGTGCTCTTCGCCCGCTCCACCGCATGAATCAAAACGGCGCACGGCTCAATCAGAATGCGGGAATCCAGATCCAGATCCGACACGTTGAAGAAGGTCGAGCCCAGTCCGCCGCGGACGAGTATGTAATCCGCAAACCATCCGTTCAGATGTGTGTCGTCGTCCGGCAGAAGGCCGTACACGTCGGCTCCGCCCACATTCTTTTTGTTCAGGTCAAACATGGTAATATCCGGGTCATCCTTAAAGATCATGCAGGTGACAATCTTGTCTCCCACATGAACCGGCTTTCCGGCACTGTCATCCTTTACGTTTTTGCCCAGCTTTACGATCTCTCCGGTTCCCTCGTGTCCCAGCGCAACCGGGATCAGGGAGAAGGGATCTCTCTTATATTCGTGGGAGTCCGTACCGCAGATTCCGCAGCCCTCAACCCGCACAAGCAGATCGTCGTCGCCAACCTCCGGCATCGGAAATTCCCGGATCTCCATCTTTCCTGGCTCTGTAAGCATGGCAACTCTCGCCTTCGGCGGGACAGGGCCCGCCTGTGCGCCGGATGCCGCGCCGTTTCCCGACAGGCTGTTAAGCACCTGCTTTACGATCGCCTCAACCTGAGAAGCATTCATCTCCATCTTTATTCCTCCTTACTTTCCTGTGGGGCCGTCAGCGAATGCACAGGCTGTCCGACATGGTGCAGCGTCTGCGCTTCGTGAAGGTGGCCGCGCTTGTCAGCCCCTCCCCGGTGCGGCTTGCGATCGTGAAGGTCGGGAAGCCCTCCCCTCCGAAGCCAAGAGCCGCATAGCTCGGTCCGTTCTTTACGAGTATCGCCGTGTCGACGGCCCGCGCGTAGGCGGTGATGCGGTCGACATTCTTTGAGTGGATGTGGGCGCTGTGGCGGTTGCCGTGCTCCAGCCATACGGCGGTCTCAACAGCCTCCTCGAAATTCTTCGCCCGCACAACGCCGAGAATCGGCATCATAAGCTCCTCCGCGATAAGCGGGTGCTCTTTGCTTCCCTCAAAGGTAATGCAGCGGATACTGTCCGGCACGTCGACACCGACCATTGCAAGGAGCGTCTTTGCGGAGCGCCCGACGCAGTTTCGGTTCAGCCGTCCCTTCTCGTCCATCACGGTGTGCACAAGCCGGTCCTGTATCTCAGGGGACGCCAGGTAGCAGCCCTGCTCCTCTGTCATATAGTGCATAAGCTCGTCGCAGATGCTGTCCACCGCAACGATCTCCTTCTCCGCGATGCACGGCAGGTTGTTGTCGAAGGTACAGCCGTTTACAATGTCCTCCGCGGCCTTTCGGATGTCCGCCGTCTCGTCCACAAGCGCCGGCGGATTGCCTGCCCCCGCGCCGATTCCGCGCTTGCCGCTGGAGAGAACGGCCGTCACAACGCCCGGCCCTCCGGTTGCCACCAGAAGCGGAATGTCCGGATGCTTCATCATGACCGCACTTGTCTCAAGCGTCGGCTTCTCCACGGTGCAGCAGATATTGTCCGGGCCGCCCGCCTCAAGGGACGCCTCGTTCAGAAGGTTCACCGCGTAGATGGATGTGCGGATGGCCTGCGGGTGCGGGTTGAACACAACGGTGTTTCCGCCCGCCAGCATCCCCATGGTGTTGCAGAGCACGGTCTCACTCGGGTTGGTGCACGGCGTGATCGCTCCGATCACACCGAACGGCCCCATCTCAACAAGGGTAAGCCCCCGGTCGCCCGACCAGGCAACCGTGGTGATGTCCTCGGTTCCCGGCGTCTTTTCCGCCACAAGAAGGTGCTTTAATATCTTATCCCCGACATTTCCCATGCCGGTCTCCTCCACCCCCATGCGGGCAAAGTCTTCTGCGTTCTCTTTAATCTTCACACGGATCTTTGCGATAATCTTCTCCCGCTGATCCATGCTCATCACTCTTATAATTTTCTGTGCTTCCTTCGCTTTTTCGATTGCGGTGTTCATGTCCGCAAACACACCGTGCATGCCGGATGTGCCGCCGGACAGGTTCAGCTTTGCCATAACCTCACCGACAATGTTCGCAAGCTGGCTCTCTGTAAATTCCAAGCTATCACTCCTTTCCGTGATGCCCACGCATCTATTTCATTGCAGCGATAACCTGCTTTACGATCTCCGCAACGGCCGTCTCGTTGATGCCGGCACCGGATGTCTGGCCGCAGTCACAGTCGCCGCCCACAAAGTCGTAGTCATATCCCGGGAACTGCTTGTAATCGCCGCAGCCGCCGCAGTTGTGGCAGTTCTGGCCGTCCTTGTTCAGGCAGATGTTTGCCGGATGCTTTCCAGGCATACCGAACTTGCGGCGAATCTCGTAGAGCTTCTTAATGTTCTCCTTGTCGAACTCCTTCGGTCCGCCCAGCACCTTGGATTTGTAGAGAAGCTCTGCGTAGAACTCAAGGCTCTCCATTTTCATGTAGGCCGCGTTTAAGTCGGTGCTCCAGGTGAGCGCGCCGTGGTTCTCCAGAAGGACCGCGTCAAAGTAAGGCAGGTACTTCTCCAGATTGTCCGGAATCTCCATCGTGGAAGGCGTGCCGTACTCTGCGATCGGAACGCAGCCAAGCGCAATAACCGCCTCCGGCATAATCGGCTGTGTCAGCGGAATGCCCGCGATGGCGAAAGCCGTGCCGTACATCGGATGTGCGTGCACCACGGAACCCACGTCCGGACGCTTCTGGTAAACGCGCATGTGCATCTTGATCTCCGATGACGGCTTGAAGCCTCTGTTTGCCTGAATCACGTTACCGTTCTCATCCACCTTGCAGATGAACTCCGGCGTCATAAAGCCCTTTGACACGCCGGTCGGGGTGCACAAAAACTCATGGTCATTCAGCTTGACGGAGATATTGCCGTCGTTTGCTGCAACCATGTTGCGGTTGTAGATGCGCTTTCCGATGTCACAGATCTGTTTCTTGATTTCCATTTCGTTTACCATAAAACGAGTCCTCCTTAAATAAATATATCATGTCCTGTTGTTTTATCAATAAGATGACTCCGTCATCCGATTAACCGTTGTTACTCCAAAGCAAGATAGTCGAGAATCGCCTTTACCCCCACGCCTTCTTTCGAGTTTACGTGGAAAATCTGTCTGCAGCCGGCAAGCTCAAGCCACCGATGGGCCAGGGGCACGTTGGCGTTCGGCAGATCGATCTTTGTGACTATGCCGATCACCTCCCGGTTGGCCTGCGCCGCACAGCAGGGCGGAAACAGGCTGTAGGGCTCGTTGGCCGCGCACAGAAGTCCCACCACATCCGCCTCGTAGGTGTAGAGCGCCAGCGCCTTTGCCAGCCTGTGGCTCTGGGAGTACTCCCCCGGCGTGTCGATCACCATCTCGCCGTGCTTGACGTACTGCGTCTTGTCGTAGTGTATCTCCTCGCCCCGGAGCGCCTGGGTGAGCGTCGTCTTGCCCGCCTCGCTGCGCCCCATGAGCACCATCTTTTTCATGTCTTTGTCACCTCGCACACCTGGTAGCCCAGCCGCTCGGTCACGTAGGAGCGGATTGCCTCCATTGAGGCTTCCACCTCGCTGACCGTCCCGGTCACGATGAGCGATCCGGAAAAGCGGTCCACGAACCCCAGTGAAATGCCGCTGGATTTCATCGCAATGTCCGCCATAATGATCGCCGTCTCGGAGGGGGTGACCGTCGCAATTCCGATGGCGCCCTTCTCGTAGTCCAGCCGCGGATCCAGTCCCAGCTTCTCGTAGAGCACCTTATCCGGGCTTGCGATGATGTGCGCCAGAGTGATCTGTCTGCCGGGCACGGTCTCCTGTATAATTCTCGTCATACCCTGCTTTTCATAAAATGATTCCGCCATTGTTATCTCCTGTCATACGTTTGCCGCCCTAGCCGCCGATTTGGCATGTAAGGTGCGACGCCTGCTCCGCAGCTTCCTTCAGCATCAGCATGTGCTCCTTCTCAGGCGGCAGAATCTCCGTCAGCGTGTACTTCCGCCCAAGCCCGTCATACTTGTCCTGGCCCAGACGGTGGTACGGCAGAAGGTGCATCCGCTTTACGCCGGGCAGCCCTCCCGCAAAACGCGCGATCCCCGCGATCTCCTCCGGCGTATCGTTGAAGGTGGGGATAACCGGAACTCTTATGACAAGCTCCGTCATGGCGGACGCCGCGATTCTTTTCGCGTTCGCAAGCATCAGCTCGTTGGATCTTCCGGTAAACGCTCTGTGCTTTGCCGCATCCGTGTGCTTGATGTCCATCAGGTACGTGTCCAGAACGGGCAGTATCCTCTCGATCACCGAATATTCCGCACATGCCATGCTCTCCATCGCGGTGGTGATGCCGCGCCTTTTCGACTCCGCCAGAAGCGCCCCTGCAAAATCCGGCTGACACAGGCTCTCGCCGCCGGAGAGGGTGATGCCCCCGCCGCTTCTTCTGTAGAACTGCCGGTCCCGCTCCACCTCCTCCATAACCTCCCCGACGGTCACGTCCCGCCCGGCGGTCTTTGGTCTGCCCTTCACAAGCATCGTCTCGATCTCGTAGCTCTGTGACTCGGGATTGCAGCACCACATACACCGCAGCACGCAGCCCTTTAAAAATACGATGGTGCGGATGCCGGCCCCGTCATGGATGGAGTACCGCTGAATGTCGAAGATACGGCCCCTTACCTGTGCGTAATCCTCCATATATCTGTCCTTTCCTCTGTAAGCCTCCTGAAAAAGCTTCTTAAAAGCCCTGCTCCGTCCGCCGGATAATGTCGTCCTGCAGACTCTTCGAGAGGGTGGTAAACAGCGCCGAGTACCCGGCCACCCGCACCACCAGATGGCGGTACTTATCCGGATTGGCCTGCGCGTCTCTAAGCGTCGCCCGGTCCACCACGTTAAACTGCATGTGGCTTCCCTTGCGGTCAAAGTACGTCTGAATCAGGCTCACAAACTTCTCCAGCGCCTCGTCACCGGCAAGGGCCGACGGGTGGAACTTCTGGTTAAACAGCGTTCCGTTGGAGGCAATTCCGTGATCCAGCCTGGATACGGAGTTGGCTGTGGCAGTCGGCCCCTTCGTGTCGTAGCCGGCCGTCGGCGATACGCCGTCCGCTACCGGCATGCCCGCATATCTGCCGTCCGCCGTTGCGCCGGTCTGGGCTCCCAGCGGCACGTTTGCGGACACCGGGTAGAGCCCCGCCTGGAATATGCCGCCTCTCGGGTTTTCGTACTGTAAAAGAGGCTTCGTGTATGTATAGGCCATCTCTCTTGCCAGCTCGTCCACGTCGTCTTCGTCGTTTCCGAACTTCGGTATGTCCTCGATCATCTCGTGGATCTCGGCGAACCGCCGCAGATCCTCCCTTGTGACTCCTGTCTTTATGACCTTCTGCGTTGTCTCTGCAACCAGCTCCGGCGTCACCGAAACACCCGATACTGCAAGCTCTCTCGCCACATTTCCCGCAACCTGGGAGACCACAAGGGCATTGACCTCTTTGCCGAAGTTGAACATGAGCGCCCTTTTTAACTCCGCCATCGAAACCCGCTTCTCCTCGTAGACCAGCCGCCTTATCACGTAGAGGGAATCTGCCACGTTTGCAATGCCAAAGCCCTGCGGCCCGGTAAAGTTGTAGACGCAGCCGCCCTGCTCCGGCGTCTTTCCCGACCGGATGCAGTCGTCCAGCATCGAGGCCAGAAATGCCAGCGGCGCCCGCTCCGCGTGAGCCTGGTCGATGGCGTTGTCGGCATTTACGAGAAGGGAGATAAAGTAGTTCTGCTGCTTAATGTAAGCCTCCTTAAACTCCTCGAAGGTGCTCATCTTCGTCACGTCCCCGGTGCGCGGCCCGATCTGCTCGCCGCAGTCGATTCCGCCGGAGAACACCAGCTCTAACGGCCGGCACATATTGTAGAACGCCGCATCGTGCCATCCCCAGGTTCTGCCCGGCACCTGCGGCTCCACACAGCCGATAATGCTGTAGACTCTCGCCTCCTCCAGGGAAGCGCCCCGGCTCATGAGGGACGGTATCACAACCTCGTCGTTGTAGTACGCCGGAAGTCCGATTCCGGTGCGCGTCAGCTCCGCCGCCCGTATGAGCAGATCGTGAGGCGATCCGTTCCAGACGCGGATCGACAGCGACGGCATCGGCAGGAATACGTGGAAGGACGCCTCGATGCACATGAAGGACAGATCGTTGGTCACATCCTGCCCCTCGGCATTCTGCCCGCCCACAATCAGGTTCTGGAACAGGCTGTAGCCCGCAAAGCCCTTGGCGGACTCGGCGTCACGGCACTTGTTGAGATCATTGAGCTTCACCCAGATGCAGTCGATCAGAAGCTGCGCGTACTCTCTTGTGATAATGCCCGCGTCCAGATCCTTCTTATAATAAGGATACATATACTGGTCAAAGCGGCCCGGCGAGATGGAATGTCCGCTTGACTCCATCTGCAGAAGCTGCTGTACAAACCAGAAGCTCTGGCAGGCCTCGTGAAAGCTCTTTGCGCCGCGGGCCGGCACGTTTCTGCAGTTTGCGGCGATGGCGTAAAGCTCGCTCTTTCGCTGCGGGTCAGTGCAGGCGGCAGCCTCCTTCTCCGCCAGCTCTGCGTAGCGGCCGGCGTAGCGGATCACCGCCGAGCAGGAGATGAGCATGGCCTGCAGCAGGCGGCTCTTTGTGGCGTAATTGCCGTCTCCCACCTTACATGCGGCAAGCTCCGCTCTCACCTTGTCCATTATGCCCTCGTAGCCGATGGCCAGCACTTCCTCGTACTTGACGGTCACATGCCCGACGCCGTTGTAAAAATAGTTGCCCGGCGTAAACATGTTGTGCTCCATGGCCCGCAGCGTCTCCGGAGCCATGTATGAGGTTGCCAGCTCGCTGGTGGTGCGCCCCTTCCAGTAAGCGTTGGCCTGCTTAAGCTCTTCCTTCGTCTGCCCGGATATGTAAAACGGGTCCGCCTCTCTCGTCTCCACCGTGTCGAACTCCGCCTCCAGCCACTCGTAAGAAAACTCCGGGTAGGTCTGGCACCCCCGCGGCGCAATGGTGCTGCTGCCGACAATCAACTCCATGGGCCGGATAATGATCGGTATGTTGTCCAGCACATGGGCAAACGCCTTCGCCTTGCGGATGACGGTGGGCTCGCTCTCCGTCTGCCGGAAGGACTCCGTATAGAGAACCGCCCGCGCGGACTCGATCTCCGGAAGCTTCGCATACAAATGTTCGACCATGCCTGCAATGCGCTCCGGCTTAGCGATTCTGGATGAATTGTATTTCACCATCGTTTCACTCCTTCTTGTTCTGCCTCTGTAATTATCAAAAACCATAGAAATCCACATCTTTGTCTCCTATTATATTTTTGTTTGTGTGGGTTGTCAAGCTTATTTTTGTGGTTTTTTGTGGGATTACTCCAAAAAAGTCAACACGAATCAACAGATCGGAACATTTTGGTTAGTTCCATCTAACCGCAGGGCAGAAAAAAACCGGGGCAGCCGCCCCGGCAGTTGTTTTTCCTTCGCCCTTTCCGTAGGAATCCGGCTTTCAGGATTCTTTGCATTTTTCCTCCGCAAGCATCTTCAGCTCCGTCAGCTCCGCCAGAATCCGCCCATCAAAGGAGTGCTCCTTTTTCTCCTCCTCGGTGAGATGCAGCTCCGCCGGAGGGTTGTTGGCATACGCAATCTGCGCGATAATCTCCCCGTAAAGCTCCGCTGCCTTCCCCGGGCCTGCGGCCTCAATCAGGGCCTCCTCGTCCAGAAGCTCCCTGATGCCGTGATATGTCCCGCCGGCGCGGATACGCACCTCACAGAACATGGCAAGGGCCATGAGACTGCCGCAGGCGTCGAGCATATCGCCTTCGCCAAGCGCGCTCCTGCAGTTTTTTGCAAAGCCCGCCGCAAGATGATCCAGGTGCGCCTCCGGGTCCAGGATAATCCGCACGGCCTCCTCCAGCGTCTCCACCGTATCGTCCTGCCCGTAATCCCGGCTCTCTTCGCCAAGCAGTATGGTGCTGCACCCGGCATTTTTTCCCGCCAGAATGTCCCGCTCATCGTCCCCCACCATGACCGACTGCGCCAGATCAATGTGGAACTCCTCCGCCGCCGCAAGAAGCATCCCGGGCTCCGGCTTTCGGCAGTCACAGCGGATCTTAAGCTCCGGCACCTCCCCCGCAAAGCCGCTGTCCGGGTGGTGCGGACAGTAGTAGATGGCGTCGACATACGCGCCCTCCTGCCCCAGGAGGGTCTCCATCTTATTGTGGATTCTCGCAAGCTCCGGCTCTGTCACCTCGCCCCTTGCAATGACCGGCTGATTGGTGACCACGATGCACAGGTACCCGGATTCGTTGATTTTTCGGATGGCGGACGCGGTACCCGGCAGCAGCTCAAATTCGTCGATGTCCGTCAGAAATCCCACCTGCCGGTTGATGGTCCCGTCCCGGTCGAGGAAAACGGCCTTCTGCGGCCTGGACAGATTCCGCGCGGCCACGCGCCCCGACACCAGATCCTTCGACACCTGCACAAAGCGCTCCGGCGTTCCCATGTCCTTTACATACTCCGGGGAATCGCAGGCGAAAATCCGTCCGGTGGACACAAGGGGCTTTAGGATGTCCCGGTCCAGATCCACCCGGTGATTCGTGTCCACCGCCGCAGGATCAATACCCGTCAGCTCCAGAAGCTTCGTATTTAATATGTGTAGCCCCGCGTTGACCCGGTTTTTGTACCACTGGGGCCGCGGCTCCTCCTTTGTAACCCAGCGGGTGACAATGCCATGCTCCGCCACAATCAGCCCGCTGTCGCAGGGGTGGTTGTTGGGATGCGTAAAGAGCGTGGCAAGGCCGCCGCGCGCTCTGTGGTAAGCCACAAACCGCTCGAGGTTCACGTCAAACATGGAGTCGGCATTCAAAAGCAGAAAGTCCCCTGAGAGTTCCCCCCGCTCCCACAGCTTAAACAGCGCTCCCGCATTGCCCAGGGGCTGCTCCTCGTAAAAGCACGTAACCGCCGCGCCAAACCGCGACCCGTCCCCCACAAAAGCCTTGATCTGCTCCGCCATGTGGGACAAAGTGATAATAATGTCCGTAAATCCCTGCGAGACGAGGCACTCGATCTCGTGCTGCAGGATGGGCTTGCTGCCGATGGGAATAAGCGGCTTGGGGATGGTCGGGTCGATGCCTGCGGCCCGCTTCCCCTGGCCTCCGGCCATGATGATTGTTTTCATTTGCGTTTCCTCCAGGAGTGGTTTTTGAAATATGGACTATTATACAACAGAGGGGGGAGGGTTGGCAAATGGAAAAAAGGGAGGACAGAACAGGTTTTTGATTCTTTTTCCAAATCAGATGTATGAACGTTTATGCCTCCGCAAATAAAACCGGAAAACAAATCCATTTAGGAACAGGCCTGGTTTCCTGTGTGACATCCCGGCCAAATCTCACCCCTGAATAACCTCTTTCAGCTTAAACGCAATAAATTCTGCTTCTTCATCTTTCAAATACGGGTGGATTGGCAGGCACAATACCTTATTGCAGAGTTCTTCCGTCACAGGACACTCAGCGACAGCGCTTCTGGTACCTGCAAAAGCTCTCTGTTTGTGCATGGGCTTTCTGTAATAAACATTCGTGGGAATTCCACTCCCTTTCAGTTTCCTTTGAATTTCTTCTCGATTACAATCTTCCGGTAATTGTACCGTGTACTGTGCCCATGAAGAATAATAACCGGCCGTTATCTTTGGAATTTTTAATCCTTCGACATTTCCCATTCTCTCGGAATAGATGTCTGCCACATGATTGACCGCGTCCAGTTCCTTATCTTTAAACACAGGGAATTTTGCCATCAATACTCCCGCCTGCAGTGTATCCAGCCTGCTGTTCATCCCCAGGCGGATATTATTATACTTTGCATATGTATCCTCCGGATTCTCTGTATCCTTACCATGAACAGCAATTGAACGACACAAATCTGCAAGACGGTCATCATCTGTAAAGACAGCCCCGCCGTCTCCGTAACATCCAAGAGGTTTTGCAGGAAAGAAACTCGTAGTACTGATCTGTCCCAACTTACCGGCCTTCATTTTATTTCCATCTGACGAACAATACACTCCGCCCAATCCCTGTGCTGCGTCTTCCAGCAAAAACAGATCATACTTTTCACACACACAGCGTATCGCATCATAATCAAACGGCTGCCCGAAAAGGTCTACCGCCACAACGGCACATGGTTTTAACTGCCCCTCATCCATAACCGCCCTGATATTCGCCTCAAGTGCAGCTGCATCGATATTATATGTATCTCTTCTTACGTCTACAAATACCGGCACAGCTCCTGCTGTCGCAGGACATTCGCCGGACGAAAAGAACGTAAAATCCGGGACAAAAACCGCATCACCGGCTCCGATCCCTGCTGCAATTAGTGCGATGCTTATCGCATCCGTACCGTTTGCACAGGAAATACAGTGCTTCCGGTCAGTATAAGATGCCAATATCTTTTCCAGTTCCTTTACTTCTGATCCCGAAATAAATCGAGTCGAATTTATAATGGAACTAATCCGGCTGTCTACTTCATGCTTTATCGCATTATATTGTCTCTTTAAATCTCTGAATTCTATAGACATAATATTTTCACTTCTCATCAAACTGTTTCGCTTTTCAAATATAAATTTCCCTGCGAAATAAAATACACGCTTCCACAGTCCAGGCAAAAAAACTTACCGTCATGTTCTTTCTCCAGCACCTGTCCACATTCGCAGACCCATCCTGTCTGCTTCGCCGGAACACCTGCATACAAAGCGTAAGGCGGTACATCAGAAGTAACGACCGCACCTGCGGCAATCGTGGCATGATGCCCCACTTCATGTCCGCAGACAATGGTGCAATTTGCTCCCAGTGTAGCATCATGGCGAATAATGGTTTTTAAATACTTATGGTTCTTGGGGTATCGGGCACGTGGGGTTAAATCATTTGTAAATACACAGCTGGGACCGCAGAATACATGATCCTCTATACTGACGCCCTCATATATGGATACGTTATTCTGAACTCTGACGCCGTCGCCAATCGTTACATTATTTGATATGTTTACATTCTGTCCGAGAGAGCAGCCAGAACCAACGACTGCCCCCGACTGTATATGAGAAAAATGCCAGATTTTAGTGCCTGCACCAATTTTTACGTTATCGTCTACTATGCTTGTTTTATGTACAAAATAATCCACAATTATATCCTTAAATTCCTCTTTGTTTCTGTCGCACTATTCACAATACCTGTCAACTAACTTACTGAAGTTGGCGTATATCGGTATCATCCACTTTTTCCATACATTTTGCGATTGTTTTTTTGCTTTCCTGCTTAGTCTCACTCGATTGATTTTCGCATTAAAACTGTTGTTCGACTACCGTTCCTGTACATCTGATCTGTGTTTCAAATCTATCACATGATTTTTCATTATATATTCATTTAAATGCAGACTCCATGTAGTGTTTCCAATCTCATCTTCATCCTCTTTGCTAAACCCTTGCAATCCATAAAATTCCTTCATCATACCGTTCTTTCCTGTAGGATAATAATGCCCGATAATCGTGTTGACATTTCTTCTCCGACATTCCTCAGCAAACCTGTCCATCATAGCGTATTCCATGCCTCTCTTAAGAACCCGGCAACTCATAATCCATAGATCAACGTCTACCACATCATCAACCTGATGTCCTATGACCACTGATACTACGCCGTTATCGCCAAACTTATCCTTAAGTTTACCATAGAGCTTTATATAGGAATTATCTACTGCAATTTTCTCTATTTCCGCCTGCGTATAACGTCTTGTAGTCAGATTAAACTGATTGCTTTTATTGCATAACTGCGTGATACGGCTGTAATACATCGGTATAAAAGAACTTATTTCTGCGCTCATATCAAGAGATTCCAGATATTCATCATAGTCCGAAAAAGAAGCCTCAGCTGTAGTTCTCTTTGCATTCTCAAGATACATTCGTTCGCGAGTTTCATCATCCCCTGACATTACTGTTGTCTCGAAATATCCCATCCTGTCGATGGTCTTTATAAAATTCTCCGGTTTTTCTCCTATCTCCGGGACCGTTGCATTTTCGATCTGCTGCCTGATGAGTTCTCTTTCCGCCGGATTGTCATCCACAAAAACAAAGCTGTCCGGAGTAAGCGCTAATACTCCTGCTATTTCCATCAGGTTTTGTGACTTTGGCTCCCAGTTAGCCTTTATCATAACAAAATCATCCGATTTAAGTGTCATCTCAGGATGATTTAATCCAGACAGAGCATTTTTCTCTTCATTCTTACTGATAACATTGAGAATCACTCCCAACTCTCGATGCCCCTTCAAATACTCCTGGAACTCTGTGTAAGCCTCACCCGTTGGAGTTTCATGACCTATCTTAAGATTCTCTGCTCCCTCATCACCTACAACGCCTCCCCACAGAGTATTATCCAGATCAAGAGCAAATGCCTTTTTATTCTTTCCAAGCAGTGACTTGATTATATTCGATACACTATACGCCAACAACGGTACTGCCTGCACTGCAGGACTACATTTATACATATACCAGCTAAAAGGGTCATTCCACTTTTCGAGACCATATAATGCGGACAAATAATTTATGTCATTGATGTAAAAATTTTCATGTCTCTGTGCATATTCGGCAAACATAAGGTTTAGTCTTGTAATAAAGTTAACTCTGCCATGATAGTCCGTCGCTTCCCTGTTACCTTGAAGCCTCCAGTACGGATAATCAAAATTATTTTGTATCACTATGCATCCATACTGTTTAAAAATTCTATTCCACATATCCGAAAAGTGCCCGTAAACATTATCAACCAACTCATCAACAGCTTCTCTTGAGTCCGACAGGCTCGGAAAGCGATCGATATTTCTATTGCCTGTATGTATGAAAATAATATTTGGCATAAATTGTTTAAGTTTCTCATTTTCAAACATCGCATCCTGCCAATATTGGTTATATTCTGATTCGTAGAAATCACACCTGATGCCCTGATTCAAGAGAAAAATTTCCAAAGCATCCTTTATATCATGCGTAGTCGTTCCTCCTAAAACAGCTATCTTTTTGTCTATCCAGTCATTTCTTCTACTAATAAGTTGTCTTTTTATTCTTTTCCTTTTCAATAGGAGGCCTTCACTAAAAGGAGGCATCAAATACTCATGTAAATTATCCATCGAAACTGCTCCTTATATGGAAATATAAACGAACTCTCGTGACCAATCTTAATATCTGAATAGCTATCTTTGTTAAAAAAGAAAATTTCCTCTAACACACAGCAAATCTATTTGCATAAAACAATTGTCCCTCCCTGATCTGATAACGGTACCTTATATATTTTTCCAAACTCGTTCTCATATTCGCCAAGTGCTTTTCTGACCCCTGAAAAGTCCTTGTTATTATAGTCATGTATAAACATATACCCCCCGTTATAAGGTTTGGCCAGAAAAATTTTATCCCCTCATAAATTGGTTTGTACAGGTCCAAATCAAGGGATACAAAAAGCCATTTTTTATTCTTTTCTTCCTGTGCTGTATCGGGAAAATATCCCTTTCTGAAAATACACTTCTCAGGATGTTTCATCTTACTCTTTGCTATCCGTATCTTCTCTTCGCTGTCGCCGCCTTTATCTCTAAAATCATCACTAAATCTCTTCAGGCTGTTTTGATCGGTAAAATCATTGGACAACTCTATCTCTTCATCCTTCTTTACAAAACCTTCAAATGTATCATAAAGATAAAAGTCGCACTCCGGGAAACGTCTGTTAATGACCCATGCAAAATCTCCAAGAAATACTCCTGCTTCTGCAACACAATAATTTGAAATATCTCCCTGAGAATACTTATCTCTGATTTCATCCGCAACAAGCTCGAAAGTCCTGTATCTGAAATAATCACGATACTTAGCGTATTCCGTTTTTACGCCCGAATTCTTCAAATCATAAACCATCCGATGTGTAACAAGCTCGTCCTCCAGCAAAAGCTCTACCCTGTTTTCATACCTTTCCAGTAACCTGTTGATCTTTCCTATACATCTTTGAAGTAATTCCCTTTTCCTCATTTCGTCTCCTGTCTAAACCTGCCTCAATACTACGCCACCTTTGGTCGTATATCATTAACCTTAAGCTATATGCCTGGCAATGCACTCTAACATATCTCCAACATTTTTAAATTCCGTAACTTCGTCCGTTGAGAATTTAAACCCAAACATAGCTTCTACTCCCATTATAATCTGCATCTGAGCAAACGAGTCCCAATCCTCCACTTCTGCTGACTCAGTCTCCACTGTAACCATCAAATCCTCATCATCAAAAATATCTCTGAATATGGACTGAATTTTTTCTAAAATTTTCTCACTATCCATGCAAAGCTGCCTCCCTTGTATTGATTTCGTCCCCGTCACGGCAAATATTAATGGCCTGAAATTCGAACCCTGCTCAAACTCTTTAATCTTGCTTTTACGTATCCCATCACACTTATCAGATCAAACCGCAATTCTTCAAAAAGAACACTTAATTTTGACTTTCCAAGGAGATCCCACACAAGCGGCTCAAATTCTTCACTGCCAATTCTCTCAAAAAATTCATCCCTTCGCTCTCCCATTTTAGATGAATATAACAGACATCCATTTCCGTTCAGGGCCTCATTGTATGTTCGCTTCTCTATATAAAGTCTATCTCTCACACAATCAATATACTTTTCCCCTTTATCTGTATTAGTAAGGATAACAGATATACCTTTGAACATATTGTCAGGAGTGCTCTGAAATCCCCAAAAATCCCCTATGCTGATGTCGGAAACACGTATCTTCTCCTTAAATTTGCACGAACTGCAGCAGGGTCTTATAAACAAGTCTCCTCCCACAAATCCATTTACCCAGGGGTCATTAATCCTGTCCCTGTAATACTTCCGGCCGTTTTGAAACTCCATATAAGTACCAAGCTTTGTCCAACCTTTATTCTTATTTTTCAGATGAACTTTACTTACAGGACTCTTGTATTTATTTTCACAATCCTCTACATATTTTTCAAAAACCATAGGGGAATTTATTCCGTGGCAAATAAAATCTACAGTTATAAGGTTTTCATTATCCTTCCCCATATAATTGTTTAATCCGGCCACCTGACACGGAGAACCACAAAAAAGCACCTTCTTTCCGGCATCAAGCTGCGCTTTTACAGATTTGTAAACCCCTTCCGTGTCACTCTGAAAATACTTAGAACCTTTAAACTCTTCTATATCCTCGGCACTTTCCCCTATGGTATGATAAGCAGCCTTATAATTCTTCGTATACTTACATGCCGCAATCATTCCTCCCTGCTCCCTCATGTACTGAGCAAAAACCAAAAACATTCCTCCCGATGTGCTCCTCAAACGTATTGCATTATCCTTTGCCCATGCAGCATACACCTCGGGCTCCCGGGCCTTTGGATTTCTGATTTCTGAAAGCGACGGACATTTCCTTACACATTTCCCGCACTTTATACATTTTGAATAATCTACTTTCGGATACCAGAAACCTTCTCTGTCCGTAACAAAACATATCGAGTCAGCCGGACATATATCCTGGCACATCTTACATCCTGTACAGTCAATCCGATTTATAGAATCTATCATCCTATTATTGCTCCCACTTGATTTTTGAAAAACTTCTTGCAGGATTTCCTACAGCATTCGTTCCTTCCTTTATCCTGCCCATCACAACACTGCCTGCAGAAACCACTGCCCCATCTCCGATCTGACTTCCACGCAGAATAATGGCTCCCAATCCTATCCACACATGATTTCCTATCCTCATCGGTTTAGGCAGATTTGTCTGATTTCCGTCATCATCAATCACCTTATGAAAATCCGAATCAAATATTTTTACAGCTCTGGAAATCAGGATATCATCACCTATTACTGCATCTCCACCAATTATAATAGATGCCTCATGATTAATATGTGTCCTGCCCATTGAAAGCTTTGCATCCTTTTGAACCTGCAATGTGCTTCTTGAGGCAAGGACTACTGACCCGTTTATAGTAAGCTCTGCTCCGTCTCTAAGAAGCAGGAACGCCTCCTCTCCTGAATGTTTGTACTTTAGAGCGTTTACCAATAAATTATCATGCAATATCAATTTGGCGGTTTTATCAATGTCAATAGAACCTCCCCAGTTTGTAAAAATATAAATCCCTTTATCCCTGATTACATTACTGGAAAAGTAATTCCATCTTAAAAATTGAAACGGATTCAACCCTATTAGTTTTCTTAGTTTTCTAATTTTGTTCACTTCAATCTCTCCGTTCTGCTAAGAAGTATCCTTGTAATAATCTCTCTTCCGGTCTTGTTCAATCTACAGGAGTCTATGTACAACAGATAATCCGATAATTTGTCGTATTTTTGAAGGTCTATGAAAGGAACATCCCTATATCCGGATTTATCTATCGCTTTCTTTATATTTTCATAATAAAAAGAATCAAGAAACTCGCCCGAAAATTCCCTTTCCAATTCCACCGTAACTGGCAAATTGACAAGTACAGGTCTATAGTACCTTTTCTTACACCAGGTAATCATATCAGCCACAACCCCGATTGTATACTCGAAAACATTTGAAAAATTCTCTCCCTGTTGCCCGTCTACCAGATCCTTAAGACCAAATTCTCTCAACCAGGCCCTGCAACGCATACAGGCATCCGCTTCAACAGCCTCCATATCATTTTCATTCACTCTTGATTCATATTCATTGTCCGGTCTGATATCTTTATAAAATCTGAGAAAATTTTTCCAGCTATATAAAACAGGAAAGTGTTTTGCCCTGATTACTTTTAATAAGTTATAAGGCTTTATTTCTTTCCTTCCAGGCACTTTATAATATCTGTCATTTATACCAATATCATCATATCCTCTTTTGGCAAACGCCAGATCTGATATGACAATAAAAATAATGGCATTCCTATTGTATCTATTCTCAAAATGCTTTAGCATTTTCAAATCCATTTCGAGGGCTTGTGGTCTGAGTGCCAGATTAAGCCCATTAACGCCACAAGCATCGTAATCAATACCATAAAAGGAAAATGTGCTGCCTGTGTTTACAAAATCAACTCTCTCTTTCCCTTTTAATTTATCCATATCTGTATATCTGCTTTTATAAAAATTAGTCCTCTCAAATAACCGTTCAGATAAAACAAGAAATAATATTAAAAAAAGCAGTACGCTAGTAATTATTCCTATCAATAACATGACCTCAAAAATATTTTTCTTTATC
>CATJJD010000188.1 GCA_949740385.1 uncultured Lachnospiraceae bacterium | reverse complement strand
GTTCGGGAGATCAGGATCGCCCTGGCGCCTCCCGAACCGAAAGCCGTCTACATCTCAAACGCCTGCCGTATGCTGTCGTAGTGCAGGAAAATTCCCTGCCCTGCCAGTTCCCGGATCTGCTCTGCCGCAGCAAACATATACCCGTCCGTCTCCGCCTCCTGCAGCTTCACATCCGACTCGTCAATATCCATCACATAGCGGTATACGTCCACAAAATAATTGTCGCCCTCGCCGGGATTGTCCCTGCGATACGTAAACAGATATCCGCCGGACACTGCGTGTGACACGTCAAGCCCCGTCTCCTCCAGAAGCTCGCGGCGGACGGCGTCTTCGGAGTCTTCGCCGGCTAAGGCCGCGCCGCCGGACACCTCCCACCAGCCAGGCGCCCAGGCCTTGGTCATCACGCGCTTCGTAATCAGAAAGGTCCGATCCGGCCGCACAATCACGCCGAGCACCGTCAGATGATACTCCCCGTCCGAGAGCGTGAAGCAGCCTCGCTCCATCAGCCTCCCCGTCCGCTTCTTATCCTTATCGTAAATATCCCACATTTCCATTTCATCCACTCTCCCAGTCACCTGCCGCAGCCGTCAAAGTCCGTACACGTCCGTGTACTTCTTCGTAAAATAGTCCACCAGCGGCTGCGCCGTAACCTCTCTGCCGCACACCTGCGCTATCACTTCCTTCGGAAGCCGGCTCGAACCGTAGCGGTGAATCTTCTCGCCGAGCCACCCGGTAATCTCCATAATGCGGCCGCTTCGCAGAATGCCGTCCACCGGCCCCAGCTCCTTTTCAATCTGCTCCAGAAACATGCCGTCATAGATGCTTCCCAGCAGGTAGGACGGGAAATATCCGAAGGAACCGTCCGACCAGTGCATATCCTGTAAGATGCCCTCCGCGTCATTGGCCGGGGTAATCTGCAGGTATTCCTGCATTTTCTCATTCCACATGGCCGGAAGCTCCTCCACCTTAACGCCGTCCCGGAATATCGCCTTCTCCATCTCATAGCGAAGCATAACATGGAAGCAGTAGGTGACCTCGTCGGCCTCCGTCCGGATAAAACTGTTTTTCACATGGTTGATCTCCCGGTAAAACTCCTCCAGCGTGATGTCCGAAAAAGCCGGCAGAAGCTTCTGCACATCGCCGTAGATCGGCTCCCAGAAGGCCAGGCTTCGTCCGAGAACGTTCTCGTAAAACCGCGACTGGCTCTCATGAATCCCCATATATCTGCAGCTTCCCGCAGCCGTACCGTCCAGCTTCGGGTTCACGTTCTGCTCAAAGATCGCGTGTCCTCCCTCGTGGATTGCCGAAAATATCGCAAACAGCGGGCTGTTCTCATAGTAGTGGTTCGTCACCCGCACATCCTTCGACGAGAAATTCAGCGTGAACGGATGCTCCGACTCCCCGGCTGCTCCTCTGCTCCAGTCAAAACCGATGTAGCTCAGCAGAAATTTCTGCAGCTTACTCTGGTCGTCGGCACTGCAGAAAGCCGAAAACTTCCGGTCATCCGGCTGCCTGGCCGCAAGAATTTTCTTAAGGAGCGGCAGAAGAGCCTCTTTTAACTCACCGAAAATCCGGTCGATGGTCTGTGAGTCCATCCCCTCCTCGTACTGATCCAGGAGGGCGTCGTACACCTCAACCCCAGGGTGGGTATACCCGCACTTTTTTTTGGTCAGGTCGATCATCTTCTCGAGATGCGGCGCAAAGATCGAGAAGTCCGATGCCCCCTTCGCCTCCTCCCAGGCCTTACCGGACTCGGCCTGTGCCTGCACAAGCTCCGCTACAAAAGCCTCCGGCATGCGCTCGTTGCGCTCCAGATCCCGCTTCATGCGCCGGACGATAAACTGCCAGTCCGCATCCAGCAGATCCAGCTCCTCCTTTTTGTTCAGCTCCTCCAGATACCCCTTAAGCTCCGGGGCCGTCTCCAGCTTAAACTGCTCCGTGGAAAAAAACGTAAGCGCCTCCGAATGACCCTCAAAGCCCTCCTTCGGCATCCCGGTCTTCATATCCCAGTACAGCAGCGTCTGTATCTGGCCGTACTGCCGCACCCTCTGCAGATATTTCTGAAACTTTTCAAATACTTCACTCATCACTTTACCTCCATCAGCCTTTGGATACCCCGTCACCTGCAGTATCCCTGCTGCGCCCTTTGTAGCCGGCGCTCACTGCCTATTATACCACATCGGGGCAAAAGTACAACCGCTCAGTCCGCTTTCTCGAACTCCGTCATATGTTTCCGGTACCAGTAGGGCATCAGAGTCCGCTGACATCTCCCGTTACGGCGCTCCGTGATCTCTATCGCGGCAAAATAACGCTTCCAGAGCGTCTCCATGTAATCCGGCTCCCCCCGCTCCGCCACGGGCTCCTGCCCGGAAACAAGCACGCAGGAGCGGTACGCCTCGTGGACGGCGGCCAGCTTCCTTACGGGATCATAGATGATAAAGTGCTCCCCCGGAAACCGGTCCGAAAAGTGCTCCGTCATAATGGGAATCAGGTTGCACTTCGGCTCAACCTCCGCCCAGAGGATCCCCTTTCCGCCGTCTCCCGCAGACGCGGCAGGATGAGGCTTTCTGTCCGGAATAAGCCGAAACCGCAGAAATCCGTAAAACTTTTCCCGCTCATTGTACACCTTGCGGGACAGCTCCACAATGCGCATCACATAGGGGTCTGCAAACTCCTCCGACACCTTAAGCCCCTTCGCAAAGCCCCGCACCAGATAGCCCAGCACAGCAGTCGACCGGTCATCCGCAAAATGACACAGCGAGCACAGCAGTCTGTCATACACCGAAAAGCCCAGTCTTGTCTGTATGGCACGCATCGTCTTATACACCTTGCCGGTGTCCGTCGCAACCGAAATCTCTCTCGCAAAAAGCGACAGATTCCCGCCCTCCCCGACGGCGATCTGTATGCTGTCCGTATATGGCCCGTCCATCCGGTTCTTGTACACAAAGGCATCGTAAATCGCGGTAAAGATTCCCTCCAGCGAATCCTCACAGCGCAAAATTAACTCTTCGCTCACGGTTCTTCCCTCCACGCACACACGCGATAACAAACAATCATGCAAAAAGCGACAGCTGCTCATACGTCCCGGCGGAGCCGTCCGGCAGAAGCATCTGGTTCGGTCTCTCATTATAAATCAGATGTCTGGTAATATAGTTCTCCTCCAGCCGCGTCGCGTACATCATACGCCCCCCGCAGGTGATAAAATAGAGCGCCCGCTTTAAAACGACTCCCATCCGCTTAATGTCCGAAAAATCCAGCGCGGCATGCTTCCTGGCCTGCACAATGCGGCCCGCGCTTCTTGTCCCGATTCCCGGAACCCGAAGCAGCGTGTAGTAGTCCGCGCGGTTGATCTCCACCGGAAAGCACTCCAGATGGCGCACCGCCCAGTCGCACTTCGGATCGATCAGCTCGTTGAAATTCGGTCTCTGCTCCGACAGCAGCTCGTCTGCCCGAAAGCCGTAGAACCGGAGCAGAAAATCCGCCTGGTAGAGTCTGTGCTCCCGCAGAAGCGGCGGCCCCTGTGCGAGCGCCGGCAGGCTTTCGTCCTGATTCACGTTCACAAAGGCCGAATAAAATACCCGCTTCATCTCAAAACGCTCGTACAGCGCCTCCGTCACCGAAATAATCTGATAGTCCGTCTCCTGGGTTGCGCCTACAATCATCTGCGTGCTCTGCCCCGCCGGAACAAAGTAGCGGTTCGGATGGGAAAGCCCCTGCCCGGTCTGTCTCTTCAGTCTGCTCTGCCCCAGATCCTGCTGCATACAGCCCGCGCTTTTTTCGCCCGGCGCAAACTCCGAGAGCCTCCAGGCGGACTCCGCCGACTGTTCCGCCTTCTTCTGACGGATCGCCGCAACCCGTCCCTGGCAGTCCAAAAGCCGCTCGTAGCTGTCTCTCACCTCAGCCATCTGGTCGTAGTAGGTCCTCTCGTCAATGTACACCCGGCTCTTCATGCTGCTTACGCCGTGGGTTCTCCGGCTCTCCTTAATGCCGTTTTGAATCTGCCGCATGGGGGAGAGAATATTGCGCCGCACCTTGTTGGGAGCCACGGTCCTAAGCCCCTCCGCCGTGGGCAGCTCAAGGTTCACGCTCATCCGGTCCGCCAGATACCCCACCATCTCCACCACATCCGGAGACGCCCCCGGTATTCCCTTGATGTGAACATAGCCGTTGAACCGGTACTTGCCCCGCAGCAGAAAAAGCGTCTCGTACAAAAGCCCCATGGTAAAGTCCGGCGACTGAATAATTCCCGAGCTTAAAAACAGCCCCTCGATATAGTTTCTCCGATAAAACTCCACCGTGAGCGTGCACACCTCATCCGGCGTAAACGTAGCCCTGGGCACATCGTTGGAGGAGCGGTTCACACAGTAGCTGCAGTTGTAAATGCACTCGTTGGTCATAAGAATCTTCAGCAGCGAAATGCATCTCCCGTCCCCCGCAAAGGCATGACAGATCCCGCAGGCGTGGGCGCTTCCCATGGAGCGGCCGTCCCCGCTTCTCCGGGCGCCGCTGCTGGTGCACGCCACATCGTACTTTGCGGCATCCGACAATATTGTAAGCTTCTCCATAATGCCGCCACTCTCTGTCAACTCCGTCATACGCCGTACCATCCTCCCGCAAATCAGAACAAATGTTTGTTTTATTATACACACATGCACGCCGTTTGTCAAGAACAAATGTTTGTTATATTCGATTTTCCTACGCAAAAGGAGCGCAGCCCCCGTCTGGTTCGGCTGCGCCCCGTAAGTTTCCCTAATCCCGATGCATCGAGAAGGTCTCCATATGATAATTTTTCAGATTTTCGCCGATATTCCGCCCGTCCGCCTTTTCCAGAAGCTCGTCGCGGAACTTCTTCGTGGAGAGCATATCGTTGTAGGAGCTCGGACCGCCGACGCAGCCGCCCTCGCAGGCCATACCCTCGATAAAGTCGTCCGGCAGTCTTCCCGCCTTTAAGAGCAGCAGGAATTTCCGGCACTCCTCGGCGCCGTTTGCTCTGCACACCTTCGGCTCGAGTCCCGCGTTCATCTCCTTCATACTCTGGAGCACTGCAGAAGTCACGCCGCCGGAGTTGCCGAAGCGCTTGCCGTAGATCGAGGACTCCTGGTAGGAGGTGTCATCCGGCTGCAGCTCCACATTCTTCGCGCTCATAATGGCGCGGATCTCGGAGTAAGTCAGCACGTAGTCCGCGTTGCCCTCGATTTTCTGATCCACAACCTCGGACTTCTTTGCGATGCACGGCCCGATAAACACGGTGACTGCGTCCGGCTCCTTCGCCTTGATCATGCGGGAAACCGCGCACATCGGAGAGACGGTTGTTGAGATTCGGTCTGCCAGCTCCGGGAAATGCAGGCGCACCATGTTCACAAAGCCCGGACAGCAGGAGGTCACCTTCTTTTCTCCGTTCTGATAAGCCTCCGCCCACTCTGCCGCCTCGGAGGACGCGGTCATATCTCCGCCGAGCCCCACCTCGATAAAGCCGTTGAAGCCCACCTCGCGCATGGCCTTCTTCCAGCTGTTCATGGTGATATTCGGGCCGAACTGTCCCTCTGTGGCCGGCGCAGCCATGGCGTACACCTTCTTATCCGACTTGAGCGCATTGATCACGTCCACGATATACGTCTTTGAGCCGATTGCGCCGAAGGGACAGCTGTGGATGCACCTGCCGCAGCGGATACATTTGCTGTCGTCGATCCCGGAGATGCCGTACTCGTTGTATGTAATCGCGTTGACCGGGCAGGCGAACTTGCACGGCCGCTTCAGGTGCGCAATCGCATTGTACGGGCAGGCCGCGGCGCACTTTCCGCACTCCTTGCACTTGTGCGGGTCGATGTGGCTCCGCTCGCGCCCCGCCTCGATGGCTCCGAACTTGCAGGCATTGATACACGCCTTCCCAAGACAGTTCTGGCAGTTCTCCGTCACGGTGTAGCTGGAAATCGGGCAGTCCTCGCAGGCGGAGCTGATAACCTGTATGATATTGCCGTCGTCCTTCGCTCCCGGCGCTTTTCCCTCCGCAAGCCGCACCCGCTGCCTTATAATCTCCCGCTCCTTGTAAATGCAGCAGCGGAACTGCGGCGTCGGCCCCGGAATCAGCCGCACGGCAATGTGGTCGCGCTCCGCGTCCAGATTGCCCTCAAAAGCCAGCTTCGCCACCTCGTACAGTACCCGGTGTTTGATTTTGATTACATTCTCGTCAGCGTACATAATTCATTCTCTCCTTAAACTTATTCTCTCCTTTGGTACGAAAACAATGATTACTGAAACATTCGCTGGGCATATTGTACCTGAATTATCCGCAAAAAGCTATAGATGTACGAAGCAAAAAACAATAAATTGATAAAAACTTAACAATATTTTCCGGACAGGCATATTTTCCCGCCGAAATCCATACAGATTTATGATACCTCAGAAATTTTCAAAGAAAGGAAACCGCTATGGATCAGACCGTAAACGGTTCGGGCAGCCAGAAGCTTGAACCGACGCTGCGGGCGGCCATGAACGCCACCCCGGCAGAGCTTGCCGGGTCCGGCGACCTGTCCACCGGGCTGTCGGCGCTCACCGGGCTCTGGGAGGTGATCGTGCTCTACACCGGCGCTCCCGGGGCGCTCTCCGATGCCTTCCCCGCCCTCGACATTACCTTTTTATTCGGAAATTACGCCATCGTAAGGCTGGACCGGACCAGCCTCGACGCCCTGGCAGCCTCCCCCCTTGTCACCTACGTGGAAAAGCCGAAGCAGCTGTTCTTCGAGCTGTTAAACGGCAGGCGCGCCTCCTGCATCACCCCCGTGCAGAGCGACGCCGTCGGCATCCCCGACCGGCTGAACTTAACCGGAGAGGGGACGCTCATTGCCGTGGTGGATTCCGGCATCGACTACACCCACCCGGATTTCCGAAACGAGGACGGCAGCTCCCGCATTCTCTTCCTCTGGGATCAGACCATTGCAGCCGATCCGGACAGAGGCTTTTCGCCGCCGGCCGGCTATCCCCTGGGGACGCTCTTTACAAAAAAACAGCTTGACGCGGCGCTTGCCGCCCCGGACGATGAAGAGAGAGACAGGCTCTGTCCAAGCCGCGATCTGTCCGGCCACGGCACCCATGTGGGGGGCATCGCGGCGGGAGGCGGACGGGCCGACGGCGGGGCGTACCGGGGCGTGGCATACCGTGCCGGGCTGATCGTCGTAAAGCTTGGGGCTCCGGACTCAAAGGGCTTTCCCAGCACGACACAGCTCATGCAGGCCGTCAATTTCTGCGTGGAGCAAAGCCTTATAACCAACCGCCCCCTGGCCGTCAACCTAAGCTTCGGCAACACCTACGGAAGCCACAGCGGCACCTCGCTGCTGGAAACCTACCTGGACTTCGTGTCCAATCTCGGCCGGGTGTGCATCGTCTGCGGCAGCGGCAACGAGGGAAGCAGTGCCGGCCACGCCGCCGGGCGGCTGTCGGAAAATGCCACGGAGCGGGTGGAATTTGCGGTCAGCGACTTCGAGCGCTCCTTAAGCATCCAGCTGTGGAAAAACTACTGGGACGAGATACGGGTGTCCGTCGTCGCACCGGCCGCCGGAGCCTCCGCCGTCATTCCGGACGCGCCGGGAAGCTGGCGCTTTCCTCTGGGCGGCACCCACCTTCTCGTGTACTGCGGAGAGCCGTCGCCCTACAGCCTGTACCAGGAAATTTACATAGAGCTTCTCGCGCCGTCCTCTTCCGCCTACATCACGCCGGGCATCTGGTCGCTGCAGCTTACGGCCCAGCGGGTGACGGACGGCATTTACGACCTCTGGATGCCCGCCGCCCAAATCCGCGGAGCCGGAACCCAGTTTCTGAATCCGACGCCCCTCACCACCCTGACAATCCCCTCCACGGCCTCCGGCGTCATCACCGCAGGCGCATACGACTCCGCCGCAAACACCCTGGCCACCTTCTCCGGGCGGGGCTACACCTGGAACACCAGCCAGGTGAAGCCGGATCTGGTGGCCCCCGGCGTCAACATCACAAGCTGCGCGCCGGGCGGCGGATACGACGTAAAAAGCGGCACCTCCATGGCCGCGCCCTTCGTATCCGGAAGCTGCTCCCTTCTCATGCAGTGGGGCATTCTCATGGGAAACGACGGCTACCTTTACGGTGAAAAGCTAAAGGCATATTTAATAAAAGGCGCAAAGCTCCTGCCCTTCTCCGACTCCTACCCAAACCCCGCCTCCGGCTGGGGAGCTCTGTGCGTGAAAGACAGCCTGCCGGTATAAAATTAAAAGACATTTAATAAACGCTTTATTGTCTGAATATGCAGGTCTTTCCCCTAACGCATTTTACATATGGACAAATGCAGGGAATACTGCTATCATTAAAACAAAAACGGTGGTGTCTGTTATGAATATCGTATATACAGGACTTGAATTATTCGGGCTGTGCGCGATTTCCACGGCCATGCTGCTGCTGCTGCGGGGGGAAGGCGCCCGGGAGCAGAAGCTGATGCAGTATTTTCTTGTCGGTTCGCTGATTCAGAATGCGGGCTATCTGCTGGAGCTGACCGCCCCTACCATGGAGGCGGCTCTTGTTGCGGTCAAAATACAGTATTTCGGCTCCCTCACCGTCCCGATCAGCTACTGCTACTTCATATTCAGCTACTGTTTC
Organism: uncultured Lachnospiraceae bacterium; assembly: GCA_949740385.1. GTDB lineage: Bacteria > Bacillota > Clostridia > Lachnospirales > Lachnospiraceae > Roseburia. The sequence continues at coordinate 15,990 of CATJJD010000188.1, read as the reverse complement.
ATGAAAGCGCCGAAAAAAGTGTTAAACGTGCTCAAGGTGGTGGATATTGTCATTATCGGTCTGGTTCTGACCTGCGATTACCACAGCTTTTACTACCGGCAGATCGAATGGGTCAGGGACCCGGCGGGACACGGCTATCTGCAGCTCACCTACGGGCCGTGCTACTGGCTTTTTCTCGTATTTGCCTCCGCCATCCCCTACACACTGTCCCTGTATGCCCTTGTTCACGTATGCCTTCAGAGGCCCGAGTACGCAAAGGACCGGAAATATCTGCTGATTCTCGTACTCTCCGCCCTGCCGGTGGTGGCGCTTTTATCCTACGCCTTCAAGCTGATTGCGGCCTATGACCCGACCCCGCTTGTCCTGGGGCTTGTGCTGGCCAGCGTCGTGATTCTCATATGGAGCAGAAAGTCGTATGATTTCAGCAGCCTTGCACCCCCCATTCTGCTCAACAGCATGACCGACGGCGTGATTGCACTGGACGAAAACCGCCGCGTCGCCATATACAACCCGGCCGCAGCCGCCATCTTTAAAGAGTTAAAGGGCAGCTCCATCGGAAAAAGCATCTACGCCCTCAGGGATTTCCCCATGGATCTGCTGGAAGTGGGAACCGGAGAGAACCTCTGCCTAAACAACCGCTGTTACCAAGGCCACACCCAGCCGATTCTGGATGCCGCCGGAAGAAACAGAGGCTACGTCGTCCTTCTTCTCGACGTGACGGAAACGACCCGGTACATAGAAGAGATTAAGCGGGTGCGCAGACAGGCGGAGGACGCCAACATCGCCAAGAGCGCGTTTCTCGCCAACATGTCCCACGAGATAAGGACGCCGATGAACGCCATCGTCGGGCTGAGCGACATTATTATGGAAGAAAGCCGCGGGAAGAAGGTGTACGAATACGCCTGCGACGTCAAGGCCGCGTCCCGGAACCTCCTGGCCCTCATCAACGACATTCTCGACCTCTCCAAGGTGGAGGCCGGAAAAATGGATCTGGTGACCACCGACTACCACTTAAAGACACTCGTCAACGAAGTGCTGAACATGATGGACATCGTCGCCTCCCAGCACGGCCTCATTGTGGAGAGCGAGTTCGACATGTCGCTTCCCTGCCGCTATCTGGGCGACGAGGGGCGCATCAAGCAGATACTGATCAACCTGATCAGCAACGCCATCAAATTCACGAAACACGGATTTGTCCGCGTATTTGTGGAGGGAGAGCCTGCCGGCGAGGAGGGCATCGAGCGGCTGTTTTTCCGCATTGAGGACAGCGGCTGCGGCATCCGCGAAGAAGATCTGGCGGGAATCTTCGACAATTTCCGGCAGGTGGACTCCAGACGAAACCGCAGCGTCGAGGGCACCGGCCTCGGTCTCTCCATCACAAGGCGGCTGGCCAGCCTGATGGGCGGATCAATCCGGGTTAGCAGCGTGTACGGCGAGGGCTCCACCTTCACCGTTGATATACTCCAGAAAATCACGGACGAAAGACCTCTCTCCGAGGTGCCGGAGACAGCCGTTCCGGCCGAAGAGACGCTCTCTCCTTTCGCCGCAGCAGACACGAAGGTGCTTGTGGTGGACGACAATCTGGTGAACCTCAAGGTTGCCCGCAGCTTTCTGCAGTCCTATGATCTGCAGATCACAGAGGCCTCCAGCGGCCCGGAGGCCATCGAGCTTGTGAAGGCCAACCGGTACGACATTATATTTATGGATCACATGATGCCGAAGATGGACGGAATCGAGACCGCATCCATCATCCGCTCACAGTGCGGCGACAACGGCCGGCTTGCCATCATCATCGGCCTCACCGCAAACGCCATGGAGGGCGTCCGCCAGACATTCCTTGAAAACGGCTTTCAGGACTTTATCACAAAGCCGCTGGACCGGCGGCTGCTCCATGAGACACTTGTGCGCTGGATTCCCGCAAACCGGCGGGTTGCCTGCGATTCCTGGGTAAACCGCGCAAAGGAAGGTTCGAACCGCCCCGCCGGATTTCAGGAAATTCTGATCGACGGAATCGACCCGGACGAGGTTGCGGAGCACTGCCCGGGCACGCTGGACGATTACAGAGAGCTGCTGGATCTCTACTGTCTGGACGGGGAAAGGAAGGCGAAGCTGCTTCGGGAGCTGCTTCAGAACGGGGACTACAGCACATACGGCATCGAGGTCCACGGTCTAAAGAGCGCTTCCGCCAACGTGGGGGCCATAAAGCTCTCCGACAGCGCCCGCAGACTCGAGCAGGCCGTAAACCGAAACGACACAACCTACGTCGACTGCAACGCCGACCGGCTTCTTGCGGACTATGAAGCGCTCATTATCAATATCCGGCAGTACCTTGACGCATGTAAGAGCGAGGACGGGAATGACACAGACACAGGCACCCTCACCTCAGACGAAATGCTGGCAATGCTGAAGGAGGCGTTTGAGCGCATCGAGAATTTCCGCTCCAGAGAATGCGCCGCCAGGGTGGAGGCGCTGCTCTCCCACCGTCTGCCGAAAGAAATCAGGGAAAAACTGACGGAAATACAAAAACTGCTGAAGCTGTACGAGGACGATGCGGCACAGCAGCAGCTCGGCGAGCTGATTGACCAGATAACAGAGGAGGAAAACGAGACATGACAGAAAAACAGTGCGTGCTGGCTGTGGACGACAACAGCATCAGCCTTGCCACCATCGAGCAGGAATTAAAAGACAGCTACGAAGTAATCCCAATCAACTCCGGAACCCGCGCCCTGCAGTACCTAAAGCGCGAGAAGCCGGACCTGATTCTTTTAGATATACAGATGGCTCACAAGGACGGCATTGAGACACTCACGGAAATACGGGCGATGGACGGCTGCCAGGATATCCCGGTAGTCATGCTCACCTCCCGCAGAGACCGTGAAACAATTCTCGCAAGCTCAAGGCTGGGCATCACCGACTATGTGGTAAAGCCCTTCAAGCAGCAGGATCTGCTCAACCGCATCGACCGTATCTTAAAGCAGCCGCAGGGCTAACTTCTTGTAAAGGCCCACAGGTTCTTGATCTGCGGGGCTATCTCGTCATAGCTCCACAGAACCCTGCTGCGCGCAGGGCTGTTTGGGTCGTTTACCGTAATTTTGCCCTCCACCGTGCCGGTCAGCACAATAAAATGTCCGGCGGTCGTAAAGTCTCCCGGCCCCATACTGCATATAATCGGCTCCCCGCGTTCCAGATGCCGCAGGATCACGCCCTCATCCAGACTGATCTCCTGCCCTGTCACGCCATAGTGCGCGGCCCCCTCAGTCATAATCGACCACACCGTGCCTGTCCCTTCCAGATAATATCCCTGCTCCATCGCAAAATCCGCAACCGCATCCGGGGTCGCTTCCGCGTCAGCAGTCAGCGCAACGATCACCATCGACAGACAGGTGGGCGCACAGCCTGACAGCGCTATATTGCCCATGCTGCCGTAGGGCACATAGCCCCACCGCTTATCCCACTGAATCAGAAGCGGTATTCCCCCTGCGGTCTCCTCCTTTGTGAGTCCGCCGTGAGCTTTCCGGTCCGAATCCAGATAGCCCGCCGCAAAGGGCAGCATCTCCGGGTTGCTGCAGAGTGCCGCCAGAATCTCCTCCGGATAATCGTCGTAGCGCTCCAGAATCTCCTCAAATCCAGCGTCAGTCCCGGCCAGCTCCTGCAGCGCCCGGTAGATCTCATCCCCCTGCCGCACCTTCGGACTCACAAGATCTGCGTCCTTCGCATCCACAAACGTCTGTCTCAGATCCTCTGCCCCCGCATCGCCTGCCATCCAGTCCTTCAAACTCTTTTGGTCAGCTCCGGCAATCCCTCTCACCAGGGCTGCCGCCGTCACAACAATCACCGCCGTAAACGCAAGACATACGCACAGCCTGATTTTTCGCTTCAAACGTCTCCTTCTCATGGCCTCTCTTCGCCGTCTCTTCCGAACCCGCATCGCCTGATCTTCATACATAGTGATTTTTCCCCCCGGTTTTCTCTTTTATGCATACGGACAAAACTGCCCTGCTCTGATAAAGATTGTACCAGAGCAGGGCAGTTTCTTTTTTCGCATATCATTGAAATAACCTTGAGAAAACATATGCAATTTCTTAAAAAATTCTTACTGCGAAAGGGGCTTAAGGCCGGATCTGGAGATCCCGTCCGGCAGAAGCACCGTGAAGGTGACGGTCTCCGCCTCGCTCTCCGCCAGGATTCTGCCGCCGTGGAGCTCCACAAGCTCCTTTACGATGGCAAGGCCGAGGCCGGCCCCTCCCGTGGCTGACGCCCGCGCCGAATCTACCCGGAAAAACTGGTCGAAAATGTGCGCAAGCTTCTCCGGCGGAATCGTCCTGCCGCTGTTTTGAACGCGCACCCGCACCGTCCCGTCGCACACGTCCATCACCATCGAAATCTTCGTCTCCGGGTAGCTGTAGCTGACCGCATTGCGCAGCAGATTGTCCATCACCCGGGAAAGCTTGTCCCGGTCGCACATAATCTCCACGTCCTCGGCAATATCCGCCCACAGCAAAAGCCCGTGTTCACTTAAGACCGGCGCAAACTCGCTGGCCAGCTGCTCCAGCATCCGGGTAAAATTCGTCCGCTCCGGCTCCATCACAAGAGTCGTCAGGTTAAACCTTGTAATGTCAAAAAACTCGTTGATCAGCTCCTCCAGCCGCTCCGCCTTCTCCAGCGCAATCCCCGTATAGCGCGCCCGAAGCTCCGGCGAAATCTGGGGCTCGTCCGCCAGAAGGTTCAGATAGCCGATCACACTGGTCAGCGGCGTCTTTAAATCGTGGGCCAGATAGACGATCAGATCATTTTTCCGCTGCTCCGCCTCTCTGGCAAGCTGCGCGTTGCGCCGGGACTGCTCTCTGACCAGATTCAGCTCATTCTGCACGTCGGCAAGCTCCGGCACAAGCTCGATGGGCACATCGGCCTGGTCGGTCAGATGCTTTGCCGCCTCGATCACATCGTCCAGATAGCGCAGCGGCTTTCGGATCGCAAAGTATGTGAACAGAAACGGCACAAGCACTACCATCGCTATGATAAAATAGGGCGAAAATGCCTCCAGCGTCTTAAGCAGCCAGTAGAGGGGCTCATCCGGATACCACACCTTCCTCGTACACAGATACCAGGCGCCGAAAAAACCTCCGAACAGCACCACAAGCAGCAGCAGAAACGACAGGATGTACTGCACAAAAATCTGCCTGGAAATCTGTGAAAATTCTCTTCTTTGAATCTGACTACTCAATGGTATACCCCACCCCCCAGACCGTGCGGATGTACTTCGGCTTGCGGGCCTTCTCATGCATTTTCTCCCGTATCCTTGCAATGTGCGCCATTACGGTATTGTTGTCGTCCAGATAGCGCTCGCCCCAGACGTTCTCAAACAGCTCCTCCGAGGAGATCACCCGGCCTCTGTGCTCGCACAGATACCAGAGCACGGCAAACTCGATGGGGGTAAAATTCAGCTCCTCACCGTTTAGCGTGCATCTGTGGCTGCTCTTTGAGATGTACAGCCCCCGAATATCCACCTCCTCCGTCTCCGTCAGCTTCTGCTGCGCGTGGTTGTAGCGCATGTAGCGTCTGAGCTGGCTCTTGATTCTTGTAATCAGCTCCAGCGGATTGAAGGGCTTTGTAATATAGTCGTCGGCCCCCAGTGTCAGCCCCGTGATTTTATCCATATCCTCCACCTTTGCGGTCAGCATGATAATCGGGTAAAAATGCTCCCTGCGTATCTGCTGACACAGCTGAAAGCCGCTCATATCCGGCAGCATCACGTCGAGAATCGCAAGGCTCAGCTCCTCCTGCTCCACGCATTCCAGTGCCTTTGTCCCGCTGTAAAATTTGAATACTTCGTATCCCTCACTGAGCAGATAGCTCTCCACGAGGTCCGCAATAGCCTCCTCGTCATCCACCACCATTATTTTTTCGTTCACACCCTGTCCTTCTTCCTGTCACATAAATCTGTCGTAAAATTCTTCCTGCGGAACCGGCTTTCCGAAGTAGTAGCCCTGTATCACCTCGCACTTCGTCTCCTTCATAATATCCGCCTGCTCCTTCGTTTCCACACCCTCCGCGATGCAGTCGATGCCCAGCTCGCTGATCATCGAGGTGATATAGTCCACAACCATGCGGCTCCTCTCGTTGGTTGAGATGTCCATAATCATGGAGCGGTCAATGTTTGCCGAATCAAAATTGTACTGCACCAGCACCGCCAGACTGGAGTCGTGGGTCCCGAAATCATCCATCGACAGCCCGAAGCCCAGCTCCTTTAAGCTGCGCGCCACCCGTTCCACCACGGCCTGGTCCATATCGCCCATCGGCTCTGTCACCTCAATATGTATCAGCCCCTTCGGTATCCCGTATTTTTCGGCCAGCTCCCTCACCCGCCCCGGCGTATCCGGGTGCAGTATCGTATGCCTGGAAAAATTGGCAGAGATCGGTATCACGTCCCGCCCTTCGTCGATTGCCTCCCGCTGAAACGCAAACACCTGCTTCAGTACAAACAGATCCACCAGGTGTATCAGCTCGTAGCGCTCCAGCACCGGGATAAACACGGACGGACCGATGATTCCCAGATCCGGGTCGAACTGGCGGATCAGCGCCTCCGCCCCCACCGTCTTTTTGCTGTGTACATTCACCTTCGGCTGCATGTACACCCGGTAGCGCCCCTCTCTCATGGCCCTCTTCATCTCGTCCTCCACACTCTGTCTCACCTTATGCTGCAGATTTTCCCCATGCAGAAGACAGGTTCTGTCCTGCTTCATGGACAGCTCCGCCTCCACAAGCTGGTCTGCCAGACAGGCGTGGCTGCTCCAGCTGCTTCCGGTTGCAACCATAAAGTCCAGCCCCTTTGTGCACTCCGCAAGCCGTGCCAGCATAAGCTCAAACCGATCCCTGGACACGTTTGGACAGCACACAAGCATCTCGTCGTTATCGTAGCGGTATATGCGAAAGCCCTCGTACACCTTCTGAAGCAGCCGCGCGATCGCCACAAGCTTGCGGCTGCCCACAAGATAGCCGAAGTCCCGGTTCACGTAGGACAGCCCGACAATGTCCGTCGTCACAATGCCAAGGGAACCGAAGCGCTCATTCCGCCACTCATTTTCCCGCAGGATAAAGCTGTTGCGGTTCCACAGCCCCGTCAGTCTGTCGTGGGTCGTCTCGTACTCCCGCAGCTCCAGCACCCGCTGCATCATCACCCGCGATACCAGATAGTCCGAGAGCATATGAAGAAGCGCCCGCTCCGACAGATGCTTTCTCGGATTAATCGCAAGAAGCGCCCCCTGGCTCACATAGTCCATCGCCATCTCGTGTCCGGCCACAGACCAGATGCGGCTCTCCGTCAGCTTCTCAAAGATGATCGGAAATCGCTCCGCAATCTCCTTAATATTATACAGGAAGAGACTGCCCTTCTCGTCGATCAGCGGCTGAAACGCCGCCTCTCTTCCGCTCTCCGCCGCCTCGGTCAGAATCTTTGCCATCCCTCCCGCAGAATCTCTGTGACACTCGCTGATGCCCGTATACCGGTCTTCCTCCCACAGAACAAGCGCAAGACAGTCCGCATCAAAATATTTCAGCAGCGCATCCAGCGCCAGCTTTAAGCCGCTGCGGTAATCCTCCCTGGTCAGAAATCCCATGCATTTTCCGTAGGCCTCCAGAAGAGAGTGCTCGTCCATATCGTCTGTCACCGGAGTCTCGTAGCTGTCCTCCTTCGGCTCGGCCTCCTTTGGCACACTCTCCATCTCCTCAAAGAACACCACTCGGTCCTTGCCGGCGTTCTTCGCCCCGTAGACCGCCTGATCCGCCTCGCAGTAGAGATCCATAAACCGAATCGGACGCCTTCTCAGCGCGCTCACGCCCATGGACGCCGAGTACTCCATGTCAAACACGATGGTTTTCAGCTCGTCCCGCAGATCGCTGCAGAACTTCCTCATGTGCTCCTCGTCCTTCATCCCCCAGACAAACACGGCGAACTCATCGCCGCCGAGCCGGCCGGCAATCCCGTGTCCCTCCACCATCCGGCTTAAAATCTCGCCGGTCTGCCGCAGCACCATATCTCCCACCGTGTGTCCCTGGGTATCGTTAATCCGCTTGAAATCGTCCACATCCAGCATCAGAAAAAAGGCCTCGGGCGCGCAGTCCGCCATCGTATTACCGCACACCTCCTCGAAGGCAATGTGGTTGTACACCCCCGTCAGGGCATCGATCTCGGCCCGCTTCCGCATCTGCTCCGTAAAAACCTTGTCCTCGTGAATGGAGAGAAAGCGCCCGCCCACGCAGTCGACCTTCCGGTCCTTGCCCGCCACGCTGACCAGATAAAGGCGGTTCCACTCCACCTCGCCGTTTTCCAGCACACACCGCAGGTCCACCGACATGTGCATCGGTTTCTCAAGGCACCGGTCAAACGCGCTGCGGTATTTCTCCCGGTCCTCTCTGTACAAAAAAGTCTTTCCGATGTCCTCAAGCCCGGCATATCCGTGTATCTCGTTTTCCAGCACAAACTGACCGTTTAACACATTGTACACGCACATGATGTCCGTGGCCGCATCGTACTCGAGAATCCGCTCCCGGTTCTGCTCCGAGATTGCCCGAAGCAGCTCACTCTGCACGCTCATGCCGGACGGCATGCCCTTTACCATCTTGTCTTCCTCTTCCATAATCATTTCTCCCGCTGCGGACTGTCCGGCGCCGTCTGCTTCTAACCGAGAAGCTCTGCGGCAAGCCCTGACAGCTCCGCAAAATCCTTAATCTCCGGTACATCCTCCCGGATCGTGCCGAATCCGTACCCCGCATGGATGAACCGCACATGCGCTGCAGTGCTCGCATCATAATCGCCCTGAATATCGCCCACGTACACCGCGTCCGAAAGGCCGTTCCGCTCGCAGACAATTCGAATGTTGTCCGCCTTTTGCAGGCCGTTGTCCCCGTAGCACTGCAGATCCTCAAACATCTCATGAAGCCTGTAGTAATCCAGAAACGCCTCGATATAGCCCGACTGGCAGTTGCTCACGATGTAGAGCGGCCAGCGCCGCTTAAGCTCTGCCAGCGTCTCTCTCACCCTGGGGTAGAGCATGCCGCCGTGCTCTCTCAGATACTCGTTTTCCCGCCTGCAGCAGCAGGCGAGCAGAGACTCCCGCTCCTCCTTGGGACAGTCCGAAAACAGCATGTCCGCAATCACGTCCATGGTTCTTCCCATCACAAGGTACATATCCTCCCTGGTAAGCGGCTCTCTTTTGTACCCCCACTCCGCCAGCGCCAGATTCCAGGATACCGCCACCTGCTTTGCCGAATCCCACAGCGTGCCGTCCATATCAAAAATGATCCCTTTTTTCATGTCTGCCTACACCCCGTCTGCCTCGTCGATGGCCTTTCCGATATCCGAGCGCATGTATCGGTTGTCAAATTCCACCCAGTCCGCCGCCTCGTATGCCAAACCCCGCGCCTCCTTCAGATCGCTTCCCAGCGCCGTCACCCCGAGAACCCGGCCGCCGTTTGTCACGATCCGGCCGTCCTTTTCGCAGGTGCCCGCGTGGAAGCAGAAGCGGTCCTCCTTTCCGTCAAACCGCTCCAGACCGCGGATCGGAAAGCCCTTCTCATAGGAAACCGGGTAGCCGTCCGACGCCAAGACGACGCACACGGCAGCCTTGTCCGAAAACCGCAGCTCCACCTCCTTAAGACGTCCGTCCACGCAGGCTTCCATCACATCCATAATGTCGTTCTCCATGCGGGGCAGCACCACCTGGGCCTCCGGGTCTCCGAACCGCGCATTGTACTCCAGCACCTTCGGCCCCTCCTCTGTCAGCATAAGACCGAAGAAAATCACGCCGGTAAACGGCCTTCCCTCCGCCGCCATGGCGTCCACCGTAGCCTGATAAATATGCTTCCTGCAGTATTCGTCCACCTCCTTCGTGTAGAACGGACTCGGGGAGAAGGTTCCCATTCCGCCGGTGTTTAACCCCTGATCCCCGTCCTTTGCCCGCTTGTGATCCTGGGCCGAGGACATGATCTTTACGGTCTTTCCGTCCGCGAAGGAGAGCACGGACACTTCCCGCCCGGTCATAAACTCCTCCACCACCATCCTGCTGCCGGCGTCCCCGAATTTGCGGTCCTCCATGATCGTGCGCACGCCCTCCTTCGCCTCCTCCAGTGAGCCGCAGATCAGCACGCCTTTTCCCAGCGCCAGGCCGTCCGCCTTTAAGACAATCGGAAACCTTGCCGTCTCAAGATACCTGAGCGCCTCCGCCGGGTCGGTGAAATTCTCGTAGGCCGCCGTCGGGATATTGTACTTTTTCATTAGGTCTTTGGCGAAGGCCTTTGAGCCCTCCAGAATCGCCGCATTTTTGCGGGGCCCGAACACCCGGATGCCCGCTGCCTCAAATACGTCCACAATGCCGCCCACCAGAGGATCGTCCATGCCGATAACTGCAAAGTCCACTTCCTTTTCCTTCGCAAACGCCGCAAGCCGGTCGAACTCCATCGCGCCGATATTGACGCACTCCGCCAGAGCTCCGATGCCCGCATTGCCCGGCGCACAGTAAATTTTGTCCACGCGTCTGCTCTCCGCCACCGATCTGACGATAGCGTGCTCGCGCCCGCCGCTTCCCACTACCAAAACCTTCATACCTGATTCTCCCTTTCATGCCAGAAAAACGCCCTGAAATTCAGGCGTTTTTCCATGTTATTATTCTATTTTCTGATCTTTACATGTCCGTCTGTCACGGACACTTTGCCTGCCGCAATCAGACGGATTGCTTCGGGCAGAAGAACCCACTCCGCCTGTTCCATCACTCTTCTCTGCAGAATTTCCGGCGTGTCGCCCTCCTGCACCTCCACTGCACGCTGCAGAATGATCGGCCCGGTATCAGTACCCTCGTCCACAAAATGTACGGTGGCTCCCGTCACCTTTACGCCCCTTGCAAGGACGGCCTCGTGCACCTTAAGCCCGTAGTAGCCCTTCCCGCAGAAGGAAGGAATTAAGGACGGGTGTATATTGATAATGCGCCCTCTGTACGCCTGTATGACGGACTCCGGAATTACCACAAGAAATCCCGCCAAAACGACAAGATTCACGTCATAGCTGTCGAGTTTTGCAAGAAAGGCGTCATTAAATGCATCGCGGCTCTCATAGTCCTTCGGACATATGCACACATGCTCAATGCCGTGCTTTTCTGCACGCTGCAGCGCATACGCATTTCTGTTGTTGCTGATTACCACTGAAATGGAGACATCCGAAATCTCCCCGCTCCCGATCCGGTCGATCACCGCCTGCAGATTCGTCCCTCCGCCGGACACGCACACCGCAAGTTTCAGCATAATGTCACGCCTTTCTCCCCGTCAGTGACCGTTCCCACCACATAAGGGGTATCTCCCGCCGCCCTGGCCGCCGCCACCGCAGCCTCCGCGTCCTCCGGCGCAACGGCGAGCACCATGCCAAGCCCCATGTTGTAGGTATTGTACATCACATGCTCCTCGATATTTCCCTCTCTGGCCAGCATCGCAAAAATCGGAGGAACCGGGTAGCTGTCCTTCTCAATCCGCGCGTGCTTTCCCTCCGGAAGCATCCGCGGAATGTTCTCATAAAACCCGCCGCCCGTAATATGGCTGCAGGCCAGGACCCGCACATTCGCCTCCTTTATGGACTTAAGCGCCTTCACGTAAATACGCGTAGGCGTAAGGAGCGCGTCCCCAAGGGTCGTCCCCAGCTCGTCAATGTACGTGCGAAGCGACTGCTCCGTCATGCGAAATACCTTTCGCACAAGGGAGAATCCGTTGGAGTGTACGCCGGAGCTGGCAAGGCCGATTAAGACGTCCCCCGCCTTAAGGTCCTCCCCGGTGATAATGTCCTTTTTGTCCACAAGTCCCACCGCAAAGCCTGCCAGATCATACTCTTCCTCCGGCATAAGTCCCGGGTGCTCCGCCGTCTCGCCGCCGATTAAGGCGCAGCCCGCCTGTCTGCAGCCCTCCGCCACTCCGCTTACGATGGAAGCGGTCTTCTCCGGATAATTCTTTCCGCAGGCAATATAGTCAAGGAAAAACAATGGCTCGCCGCCTGCGCACGCCACGTCGTTGACACACATCGCCACGCAGTCGATTCCGATCGTATCGTGCCGGTCCAAAAGAAATGCCAGCTTGATCTTCGTCCCGACTCCGTCCGTGCCGGACAGAAGAACCGGCTCGTCCATCCCCTTAACCGCCGCCAGGGAAAATGCGCCGGAAAAGCCGCCGAGCCCTCCGATCACCTCCGGGCGCATCGTCGACTTTACATGCTCCTTCATCAGCTCCACCGAGCGGTATCCGGCCTCGATGTCCACACCGGAATTCTTGTAATCCATCGTTTATCCTCCTTTACCCAACTACTGATAATTTTTATAGCCCACTTCCTGCAGTCTGGCATTCTTTGCCTCCACCTGCTCCTTCATGCGCCTGCTGTAATCCGCAAGCTTTTCGTACAGCTCTTCGTCTCCCACCGCAAGAATCCGCGCCGCAAGAATCGCCGCATTTTTCGCGCCGTCCACGGCAACCGCTGCAACCGGGACTCCCGGCGGCATCTGCATAATGGAAAATACCGCATCCATCCCGTCCAGATTTTTTCCGGAGAGGGGAACGCCGATCACCGGAAGGGGAAAGAGCGCCGCGCACATGCCCGGCAGCGCCGCCGCCATGCCGGCCCCCGCAATCATCACTCTGATTCCTCTCTCCTTCGCGCTTTTCGCCCAGTCCGTCAGCACATCCGGCTCCCGGTGGGCGGAGATAATCGCCATCTCGTATGAAATATCAAATTCCTCCAGCATGGCTGCCGCAGCGCTCATCACCTTAAGATCCGAGTCGCTGCCCATCACAATTCCTACCTTCGGCATATCCTGTCCTCCTCATTCATCGTCTGTCCCGTCAAAGGGCTCGTTGAGTTTTCCCGTTCCCGGAACGACGAACCGGCCGCCGGCAATCACGTCCGCTCTCGTGCCGTCTCTTCGGATCACTTCGATCCGGTCCAGCTCGTCGTAAGGGAGCGTAATATCCGTGTGGCAGTTGAAATAGGTTCTGCCGCCGTCCTTTCCCCGCTGCGCCGACACCTCGTTGTCTCTCGCCACGATTTCCTTCCCGTCGGGATTTGTCGTTATATTGTCCTCGTCGTAAGTATAGCAGGTGTCCCCTACCGCAAAGTGCGGTCCGGTCTTTTCCGCAATCAGAATCGGAAGCCGCGACGCAATGCCGTATTTTTTCGCCATGCAGTAAGCCGTGGTGTTCGTTCCGATCGCAAACTCTCCCATCGGCAGGCTGCTGTGGCGGCAGAGCAGATTCTCCTCGATATACCGGCGGTTTTCCTCCTCGTCGGCAAAATTCGCACAGGAGTAATCCGTCACCATTCCGTCTCTGAATTCCAGCTCCAGGTTCACGAACGCCAGCTCCCGCAGATACACGAGCGACACATGAAGCTTTCCGCATGTTCCTGCCAGCACCGGCGTAGTAAACACCTCGCCCACCGGAATATTCACGTCCGCCACACAATTCTCAAAGGCCGTCTCTCTCTGCGGATTCTCAGGCTCCGCTATGTGGACCGTAAGATCCGTCCGGTTGCCCTTTGCCCCCAGAATGTGCACATACTCCGCCGTATCCAGCACGTCGATCAGCCTCTGCTGCATATCCCGGTACAGCTCGTAGTCCAGCGTGTTGAGCCGCACCGTCTCCTCGAAAATTTCCGGGAACTTCTCGCCGATGGACGGCACCGGAAATGCGATAATGGTAAAGCTGCGCTCCTCGCCGCGAATCGCCTGACTGCAAAGTCTGCTGCTCTCCCCTCTCTCGTGCACGAGAAGCTCCTGCTGCCGCTTCGTGAGCCGGACACACTCCGGCTTTGCCGCGGGCGCAAACGGCTCCGCGCCGAAGGTCTCAATAACCGCGGGGCCGCCGTACCGGGGCGCCTGCGCTCTGTAGTGCTCCCAGGTGCTGCGCTTCACCTCCAGGGCCCGCTCCACATAAGCCTTGTCCAGCCACAGGCCAACATCCTCCCTGTGGTCGTAAACATATTGTTTATTCAGGGAAACCGAGTACGGCTTTAGCACCGCGTCCATTCCCATATCGTGAAAATTGAGAACCGCCTGCCGCACCATCCGCTCAAAGCCCACGGGATAGCGCACCTCGACGACGGATTTTTTGCGTATATCCTTTCCCGTCACCGCAAATCCCTTCCGGTACCCCTCCGTGAAGGTGTCCGCCATCATCTTAATCTTTTCTTCGTTTAGACCGCTCAAAAACCGGGCCGTCTCAAGCTCGTCCTTTCCGATGCAGAGTCCGTAGCGGTAGAGATGGGCCGTCCCCGAGAGCTCCTCGCTCATAAGTAGCTGCATCCAGTAATCGTACTCCGGCAGAATCTGTCTTGCAATCCCGTCCGCACAAAACAGCTCCGTGTAGTCGTGCATGAAGGAGCCGAGTATGCTCAAAAGCTCCTTTATATCCGTCCCTTCCGCGTCCTCAAACCGGTTGTAAAGCTCGATAAACAGCTCCGCATAAATGCACAGAAATCCACGCTCTCCCTCGAACATGCGCCAGATGCCGTCATGCAGCAACGCGATAAGCGCGGACAGAAGCTGCCCGCAGTCGCTGCCGAGATGCTGCACCGCATAGGCCGGATTGGCATAGCTGCTGCCGTAGCCCGGTTCCTGCACGTCGTCAAACAGCCGGTGGTTGAGCTCCTCCCCCATCTCCTCCGACATCTGCGCAAGCTCCCCCGACAGAGAGCGGTCGCAGATCTCCAGAAGAAGCAGCAGATACTCCGCCGTGCTCACAAAGCAGTCCCGGCAGGCTTCGCCCACCGACGCCCCCTGCTCCGTCACGATGTCCGCAATCCGCTCCATCACGAGCGAAAGCCGCTCCGTCACCTCATCATTTATCTCCGTCTGCAAATTTCGATAGCCCATACGATCCTTTCCCGATTATATATTCAACAGTTACCCTACATCCAGCCCAGCGTGTACGTTCCGACCCAGCACGCCACAGACAGCATGGAAAGAAAAAGTCCAAGCCGCGGAAAAAGCTGAAACGAGTTCTCTTCCCGCATACTTCCTGCGGCAAACACTACGCCGGCAAAGGACAGCAGCATGGCAAACACTCCCGCGCTGCCGTAATAGACCGGCAGATTGCCCGCCCCCTGAAATGAGAGGACGAGAAATGCCACGTAAACCGACAGCAGCAGCACCGCCGTAACCGTCGCGGCAATTCCCCGCTTCGAGTGCTTTTTTTCTGTAAATTTATAGCCCTTTTTCCGCTTTCCTCTCACGTTCTTTTTCCGTTTTTACCTTTCATAAACTTTCTTCCCGCCGCACACACCAGGTATCCTGAAAAACCTCCGATGGTGTTGAGCAGCAGATCGTCCACATCAAAGCTGCCGAGCTTAAGCGTAAGCTGAACCGTCTCCGCAAACAGGGAAAACGCAAACGCGCAGACGGTCGTGGCAAACCAGTTCGTTCTGTATCTGGTAACCAGCGGCAGCAAAAAGCCAAAGGGCATAAACGCGATCACATTGCCCGCCAGATTCAGAAAAACTGCCTGAAAACCCAGAACATGGCGATACTCAATAAAGCGCCTTATTTCCCGGAACAGAGTCAGATTATACCGGTATCCCACCCCTTCCGTCCTTCCCAGTCCCTCAGAAAAGAACAGGAAATAAAACAAAAAGGTCAGGTAGGCAATAAAAAGTATCACCCACAATCTCTGGCGCCATTTTTCAGTTACAGCCATACTGCCTGTAATACTCGTCTATCGCCGCTTTTACGGTATCGTCGATTACCACTCTGCCCTGGCACTCGCGATTATACAGGTGTTCTACCACTTCCTCCATTGTAACGATGGCATGTGCTCCAAAGCCATACCGCTCCTTTATCTCATCCAGCGCGCTCAGTCTGCCCCCAAGCCCCACTTCCATGCGGTTTAAGGAGACAATCAGCCCCAGAATTGTGACGTCCCCCTGCGCCTTTACGATGGGCACCGTCTCCTCCATGGACTTGCCGGATGTGG
>CATJJD010000187.1 GCA_949740385.1 uncultured Lachnospiraceae bacterium | reverse complement strand
TGCGTGCGGCGGGCATCTGCGGGTCGGACATTCCGCGCATTTACCGGGACGGGGCGCATCGTATGCCGCTTGTGCCCGGGCACGAATTTTCCGGCGAGGTGGCGGAAACCGGCGGAGGGACGGCGGGAGGATGGGAGGGAAAGCGTGTGGCGGTATTTCCCCTGATTCCATGCCGCAGCTGCCCTGCCTGCAGGATGGGCGGATATGAAATGTGCCGCCGCTACAGCTATCTCGGTTCGCGTCAGGACGGCGGCTTTGCCGAATTTGTCGTTGTGCCGGCAGCCAATCTGGTAGAGCTGCCGGAGGGTGTTACGTTTGAACAGGCAGCAATGGCGGAGCCTGCGGCGGTGGCCGCTCATGCGCTGAAGAGAGTGGAACTGGCACAGGAAAATTCGGTGGTGGTGTGGGGCGCCGGCACAGTCGGGCTGCTGCTTGTGATGCTGCTTATGGCCCGTGGAATCCGGAATGTTTTTGTGGTGGGTAAAAGGGATGCGCAGCGTAAGGCGGTTCTTTCGATCGGGCTGGATGAGGAGCGCTACTGCGACGGCAGCAGAGAGGACGCTGCACGCTGGATTGCGGAGCGCACCGAAAACAACGGAGCGGACGTGGTATTTGAATGCGTGGGAAAGAATGAGACGATCGCATCCGCAGTCGGCGCGGCGGCCCTGGCGGGCAGCGTTTGTGTGGTCGGCAATCCGCAGTCGGACATTGTATTGCCGAGGGATTTGTACTGGAAGATTTTGCGCAATCAGCTGACCGTAACCGGCACCTGGAATTCGTCGTTTGTGTTTGACGATGACGGGATGGAAGACGTCGCCGGAGAGACGAATGGTTCGGACTGGAAGTATGTTCGGGGAATGATGGGGGATGGATTAATTCACCCGGAAAAACTGATTACCCATCGACTGCCGTTTTCTGATCTGGAGCGGGGGCTTTGTATGATGCGGGATAAGACGGAGCCTTACATAAAAGTGATGGTTCATGACTGAAACTGATAAAAATGGAGCGTTCTGCAGCGCCTTCGGCGAAATAGAGCCGGGTTTTGCAGAAACGCTCCGTTTTATGTCCGGTTATTCCAGCGAAAATACGACTGTCACATCACCATCTCCTAAAACGTTCAAAAGCTTTTCCCGCGTCATTCCCGTGATTTTTCCGATTCGAGTGAAACTCCACTCGTTGGTGTCGTAATAAATTGTGAGAGAATTGCCCTGATAGAGGATGATGTCACCCGGCCCCGCCGTTATCGCTGTATCGTTGCGCGGCAGGTTTGTTCCGATCGGCCCGACTTTTTCCATGTTGCCGTAGTCGCTCATCTCGATTGTGAGAGGGCCTTCGGCGAGCAGCTCCTTAAGCGCCTGTGCAGAGGAGTTATTTTCGAGCACTGCCGTAAGCTCGATGTTTCCGACTGTTATTTTCATCTGATTTCCTTTCGCTTTTTCGTCTGCTCTGACTTTAATTTTCAGCCATGTTTTTTTACTGCCCTGCCTGGTTTTTACCGAGACGGTAATTATTGCCGTGCCGACGGATTTGGCGCGGATGACACCTTTTTTGCTGACGGTCGCAACTGCTTTGTTGCTGCTTTTGTAAGTGACAGTTGTAATTGTTTTGGGAGAAGATACCTGCAGAGTTTTCCTGTCGTTGGCTTTCATCGAATATGTTTTCTCTGTCACATTTTTTTTACCAATCAGCAGTTTTGCAGAGATTGTCTGTCCGTTCACCGCATCTGCGACGGGGACTGCGATCAGCAGCGCGGCAAGCAGGAATAAAACGAATTTACATGTCAGTGGTTTCATTTTTTGATTCCTTTCTGTCTGATATTGGGGTTCCGTGTCAGTATAATTGAATAAATTTATAATAGCAAATATTTATTTATAATAGAAATGTATAAGAAAAAACTATAGGTGCGGTATTGCAGAGACCGGTTGTAAACACTGGGATTCACTATTTTGGCGTGTTTGAAAAATAAAATACGATTGGAAAATCGAAAAATATATTATCTGAAAATACGGTGAAATATCAGACATTATGAAGGGGAAACAACGCTCAATTAACACAATCCAATATCAGAAATGCATTGAAATGCCGTCAGTATAATGATAGAATAATAAAAACGCGGCCGAAGCGCGGCAGCACAGCAGGGAGGAAACCGAATGGGTGAGTCGGGGGGAAAGACGAGGGCAGACAGGATGAATTTCATTTTTACGGCGGAGGGCTTTCGGGTTGACCGCAGGGAGGATGTGCCTGCGGCAGGCGGGGGCTCCTGGGAAAAACAGTTTGCCGATGACCGGTTTCTGGCGCTGTATCATCTGGGATTTGCAGAGCTGCCTGCCGGCTTTGATCTGGCGGGAGCCTTTTTGCATCGGCTGGCGGATTCGTTTTTTCGTGTGCTCACCGATCAGCCGGATATTGAGCTTACGAGAGCGGACGCCCGGATACGGCCGGATGCGGATACGGTATCCCGTCTCCTCGACACGGTTCCGTTTTCGCTGGGATCGGAGTATGTGACAGAGGCCTGGATCTGCGGCATCTTTGAAAAATTAAACGATATTTTTTCGGAAGAGATCACGCTCCACGAAGGCTCGGTCGCCATGTATCTGGCGGAGAAAAGCCAGCATCTGCGCGTGCCGGAGCGTATCTTTTTTCATTTGGTGGAGACCAGGAAGGAGGACTTTCCTTTCGCCTTTCTGGCCACATACGCCACAAAGGATGCGGACGGCCTGGTGTCGCATGTGCCGCTTCGCTATGCGCTCACCGAGTACGGGGCAGAGCGGGATAAGCTGCTGGAGCTTCTGGCCTGTCTGAACCGGGCGGCGGAGGTGTCTCCGCTGATCGGCGAGTTTGTGGAAAAGGGAGAGATGTTTCATGCGCTGCGTCTCACATCGGACGAGGCGTATCAGATCTTAAAGGATATTCCGCAGATTGAGGAGGTCGGAATCGTGTGCCGCATTCCGAACTGGTGGCGGAAGAATGCATATAACGTCAGTCTGTCGGTTAACCTCGGGGAGGAAAAGCCGGTATTTGTGGGGCTGGACTCGATACTGACCATGTGTCCGCAGCTTACGGTAGACGGCGCGGCGCTTTCAGAGAGTGAAGTGCGGGAGCTTCTGGCGCGGACGGAAGGGCTGGCCTTTCTCAAGGGAAAGTGGGTGGAGGTTAACCATGACAGGCTCAGCCGTCTGCTGGCGGAGATGGAACATTATGCAGGCGAGATGACACTGATGGATGCACTTCGGTCCGGACTGGGCGGCGCCGGACAGGACCCGGATCCGGGCGCGGACGTCGGCACGGTTATGACGAACGGAAAGTGGCTTTCCGGTATGTTAAAGGAGATGCGCACACCCGGTAATATTCGTTCTGCAGTGCTGCCGAAGAGCGTAAATGTGCAGCTTCGCCATTACCAGAAAACGGGCTATACGTGGCTGAATTATATGAATAAGCTGGGATTCGGAGCGTGCCTGGCGGATGATATGGGACTCGGAAAGACCGTGCAGGTGCTCGCCTTTCTGGAAAAGCTGCGTACAACCGGGCATGCGGCCCGCGCGCTTTTGATCGTCCCGGCATCGCTGCTTGGCAACTGGCAGAAGGAGGCGGCGAAATTCGTGCCGGAGATGCCGATACATATCCTCCACGGAAAGAGCGCGAAGCTGCTCGGCGAGGAGGTAAAGCAAAACACGGCATTTCTTCTGATTACCACTTACGGCATGGCATCGCGTATTGAGGAGCTTGCCTCCGTAAACTGGGACTGTCTGGTTCTGGATGAGGCGCAGGCCATCAAAAATCCGCTTACCAATCAGACAAGGCAGATTAAAAAGCTTCCGGGCCGGATGCGGCTTGCGATGACAGGTACGCCGATCGAGAATGATCTGACGAATCTCTGGTCGCTGTTTGATTTTCTGGACAAGGGACTGCTGGGATCTTCAACGGAGTTTAAGGAGTACTGCAAGGGGCTTTCGCAGCATCCGGAAGGGTACGCAAAGCTGAAAAATATGATTGCGCCATTTATGCTCCGCCGTGTCAAGACGGACAAAACGATCATATCGGATCTGCCGGACAAGCTGGAGCAGGTAGATTATGTGACCATTTCCAAAAAGCAGAAGGTGCTCTACCGGAAGCTTGTGACGGAGCTGGCGGACAGGCTGAATGAAGTGGAAGGGATGGAGCGAAGAGGGCTTGTTCTTGCTTCCCTGACAAAGCTGAAGCAGATCTGCAACCATCCGGATCAGTATCTCGGACAGGAGACCTATAACGAAAAGGACAGCGGCAAATTCGAGCTTTTGCGCAGCCTGTGCGAGACCATTTACGAGAAGCGGGAGCGGGTGCTCGTCTTCACGCAGTTTAAGGAGATTACGGAGCATCTGGACAATTACCTGGCGGAGATTTTTCACGCGAGGGGATGTGTGCTCCACGGGGGCACGCCGATAAAAAAGCGGGCCGACATTGTGGAGCGGTTTCAGGGCGAGTCCTACGTGCCGTATGTTGTCCTGTCCGTGAAGGCGGGCGGAACCGGACTGAATCTGACGAATGCCGCTCATGTGATCCATTTTGACCGCTGGTGGAACCCGGCTGTGGAGAATCAGGCGACGGACCGGGCGTACCGGATCGGGCAGAAAAACAATGTTATGGTTCACAAATTTGTCTGCAGAGGAACCATTGAGGAGAAGATCGACGAGATGATTTCGTCCAAGCAGAAGCTGGCGCAGGATGTGATCGGCTCCGGCGGCGAAAGCTGGATTACCGAGATGAGCAACGAGGAGTTGCTGTCGGCGCTCAAGCTGGAATGACGGAGGTGAAACGGATTGAGCAAATACTGGGAAGTGACCGAGTACAGCCAGCCGGATGCGCGGCAGCTGCAGCAGAATGCGAAGGCTACCGTAAAGCGCGAGAAGGCAAAAGGAAAAGAGATGCAGCCGGTTACGATTTCCGGGCGGAAAGTAGCGGCGAGCTGGTGGGGCCAGGCCTGGTGTGAAAATCTTGAGAGGTACGCGGATTTTGAGAGCCGCCTGGACCGGGGGAAGCGCTATGTGCGGACCGGGGCGGTGGTGGATCTGAAAATTCAGAAAGGAAAGGTGCAGGCCCGGGTGCAGGGCAGGCGGAAGACGCCGTACAAGATTGAGATTCGTATCAGTCCTTTGTCGGAGGAGCGGTGTCAGTATGCAATCGGACAGTGTGAAAAGCGCATCGAGAATCTGGAGAGCCTGATGCGCGGCGAATTTCCGGGAGAATTAAAGGCTCTTTTTGTCGGAGACGGCGGTCTGTTCCCTTCGCCGCGGGAGATCAGCTTCAACTGCAGCTGTCCGGACTGGGCTCTGATGTGCAAGCATGTGGCGGCGGTGCTCTACGGGATCGGCGCCCGGTTTGACGAGAACCCGCTTCTGTTTTTTGAGCTGCGGGGCATTGACGTGGAGAAATTTGTCGACGTTGCCATCGCAGGCCGCATCGACCGTATGCTGGAAAATGCGGATAAGCCCAGCAGCCGCATTATTCCGGATGAATGCCTGACGGAGCTGTTTGGACTGTAGGCCTGCCGTGCAGGCGCAGGGCTGTTTTAGAATGAAATTGCCGGGGAACACGGCGGATAGGAGGTTCATTATGAGCGAAGCGAAGGTGTATATGACGGAGGCGGTGAACGCGGATTCGGTGTTAAAGCTTTATGAGGCGGTGGCAAAGGAGCTTGCCGGCAAAGTGGCGGTCAAGGTGCACTCCGGCGAGGTGGGCAACTAGAATTTTATTAAGCCGGAGTTCTGGAAACCGATGATAGACCGGGTAAAAGGGACAATCGTGGAGTGCAACACGGCGTATGAGGGCAGGAGAAATACATCAAAGGCGCACTGGGAGACCATGAAGGAGCACGGATGGACGGACGCGGCGCCGGTGGATATTATGGATGACGAGGGCGAGCTGGAGCTTGCGGTTGCAAACGGGATTCGGATTCAGAAAAATTTTGTGGGAAAAAATCTTGCGAACTATGATTCCATGCTCGTTCTGTCTCATTTCAAGGGACATCCCATGGGCGGCTTCGGCGGCGCGCTCAAGAACATTTCCATCGGGATCGCATCGGCCCACGGCAAGGCATACATCCACGGCGCGGGTTCGGAGGAGGATTTCTGGACCGCGGACCACGACTCGTTTCTGGAGTCCATGGCGGATGCGGCGGCCTCGGTTGTGGAATTTTTTAAAGGCAATATGGTGTTTGTGAATGCGATGTGCAATATGTCGGTGGACTGCGACTGCTGTGCGGTGGCGGAGGATCCGTGCATGAAGGACATCGGGGTTCTTGCTTCACTCGATCCGGTGGCGCTGGATCAGGCGTGCGTGGATCTCGTGTACGGGGCGAAGGATGCCGGGAGAGATCATCTGATTGAGCGGATCGAGTCCAGAAACGGCATTCACACCGTGGAAGCCGCGGAAAAGCTTGGCATCGGAACCCGGGCGTACCGGCTGACAAGACTGGACTGACGGGATCCCGGCGGCCCAAAAACCGCCGTTGCGTATGGTAAGAAAAAATTAAGGAAATTTGTCGCAGGCAGGGTAGTAATTTTACCCTGCCTGTTTTATAATGAAAGCATCTGCCGATTTGTCTGCATCGGCAGAACGTGTTTGCGTGGAGGCGATGGATATGGAAAAGAAAGCTGGAGGAAAGCCGCTTGTCATGGTGAAGGACGTCCGAAAGGAGTACCGGATGGGAGACGAGACGGTGGTGGCGCTCAAAAGGATTAATCTGAATGTGATGCGCGGGGAGATCTGCTGTATTTTCGGCACCTCCGGTTCCGGAAAGAGCACGCTGCTCAATCAGCTTGCGGGGATGGAGAAGCCGACCCGCGGCGGTGTCTGGATCGGCGGCGTGCCGGTCTCAAGGCTCGGCGAAAACGAGCTGGCGGCGTTTCGGCAGCAGCATATCGGCTTTGTGTTCCAGTCCTACAACCTGCTTCCGAACCTGACTGCGACGGAGAACGTGGCCATGCCCCTGATGTTCCGCGGCGTGCCTAAGGGACAGCGGGAGGCGGCTGCAAGAAAGATGCTCTGCCGGGTGGGACTGTCGCACCGGCTGGATCATTTCCCTTCGCAGATGTCCGGCGGGCAGCAGCAGAGGGCAGGAATTGCGCGGGCGTTTATCACGCGGCCGGACGTGGTGTTTGCGGATGAGCCGACAGGTAATCTGGATTCCCACACGACGGTGGAGGTAATGAAGATGATCTGTGAGTTTGCCAGAAAACATCATGAGACAATCATACTGGTATCCCACGATCCGGAGATGGCATCCTATGCGGACCGGATCGTCACGCTGGTTGACGGCGAGATTGTCAGTGACAGAAGAACGGCGAAGGAGCAGATCGGATAAGGAGGAGTAGTTGTGAGAGGGAAACGTTGGATTGTGTTTTTTCTGGCTGTGGCGCTGCTGCTTTCGGTAGTACCGCAGGGGACGGCGGCGGAGATGATTCGCAGAAACCCGTCTGTGGTTACCGGGTACACCAGCGGCCTGACGAGCATTCAGAAAGGGCAGCAGGTGACGATCACAGTGTCGGTCCGGGACACCGATTTTATGAAATACGAGGCGGAGAACAACCTGGACGTCACGAAGCTGGCGGACAGCTTTACGGGGGGGACGACGAGCGTCAATATCACCTCAAAGGACGGAGATCCGCTGACCTATGATATTGTATTTTCCAATCTGACCTACAGCGGGACGGGAAAAACCTTAAAGTTTATGGTGGGCTACCGCTGGAGCGAGATGTCGTATGAGACACTGGAGGTGACAGTCAACGAGGCGGTGGAGTACGTGGAGCAGGAACCACAGGTGCTGATCAGCAGAGGCGAGATCGAGAGGCCCATCCGGGCGGGGGAGGAGCTCGATGTTTCGGTAACCTTTGAGAACCTGGGAAATACGGCGCTGATTTCGCCGGTGGCCTCGTTTACGCCGTCCGAATCGCTGATGCTTACGGGAGATTCCTCGTCGTACCGGCTGGAGGACATCCCGGCGAAGAGCAGCAAAACCGTAACGGTCACGGTGAAGGCTCTCAATACCATAAGCGCCCCCGCCCAGAGTCTGAATGTGGACCTGAAATACCGCTTTAACAGTCAGTCCTCCACTGAGCAGGGGCAGGCGTCGGAGAAGCTCAATATTCCGGCGGAGGTGAAAAAGGGTGAGAAACAGCCGACGCTCATTGTTACCCGGAGCGCCATGAATCCGCTTAAGGCTAACGAGAGGTTTGATCTGTCCGTCTTTATCGAGAACGCAGGTGAAGTGGATGTGGAGAATGTGATTGTGAACGTGTCGACGGACACGCTGCTGCTTCGAAACAAGCACTCCACTTTTGTTATTGACTTTATTGAGGCGGGGGACAGCGAGGAGCTTGTCCTTAAGCTAAAGGCGCCGAAGGAGCTGAGCTCTCCGGCGCAGAATGTTAATCTGGAGATCCGCTATTCCTATGATTCCGGAGAGGAGATTGTACAGGCCACGGCCTCGGAGCATCTCTCTTTGTCGTCCCTCATATCGGAGCCGAAGACGGAGACGGAGCAGATGGACAGCGCCGTGCCGAATGTGATTATCCGGACATTTGATTACGGCAGCGAGAGCGTGTCTGCGGGCAGCAGCTTTCCGCTCAACATTGTTTTTGTTAACACCGGAAAAATAGCGATTGAGAACATTGTTGCAACGGTGGACGGAGGCGAGAGCTTTACGATCGACGGCGGCACCAACACATTCTACTACGATCGGCTGGGAGCCGGAGCCGAGGCGCAGCAGCTTATCCCGATGCAGGTGCTTGCCACGGCAAAAACCGGAGCCCAGAGCATGAATATAAGCTTTAAGTACGAGTATGTGGACGGGAAGAAGAGGGCGGCGTCCTCTGCGGATATTAAGCTGTCCATTCCTGTTTTTCAGCCGGAGCGGTTTCAGATCGAAGATCCGGTGCTGCCGGAGATGATTTATGCCTGGGAGGAGACGACGCTTTCCCTGAATTACGTGAACAAGGGAAAGGGGGAGATCAGCAATGTGGAGGCCACCATCGAGGGAAATGTGGAGGCGCTGACGCCGTCGCAGTTTCTCGGGAATTTTGAGCCGGGAAAGAGCGGAACGATTAATTTTATTTTTACGCCGACGGAGCCGGGGACGGCGGAGATTCTCTTAAAGATCAGCTATGAGGATACGAGTCAGCAGGTACATACAAGAGAATTTCCGGTGACGCTTACGGTGGAGGAGGCCTTTGTGCCGGATTATCCCATGGAGGATATTCCGATGGAG
This sequence comes from uncultured Lachnospiraceae bacterium, assembly GCA_949740385.1. GTDB lineage: Bacteria > Bacillota > Clostridia > Lachnospirales > Lachnospiraceae > Roseburia. The sequence continues at coordinate 1,068 of CATJJD010000187.1, read as the reverse complement.
GATACCACGGAGAAAAAGGATCTCAAATGGATTTTTATCGCGGCAGGCGTCGTTTTACTGATTGTGCTTCTGATCGTCATACGGGTGATCCGAAAGAAGAAAGCGAAAAAGAAACAGGCGGCCCAGTGGAATGAGTGGGACGCTTCCTGGGATGATGACGCGGCCGCAGAGCCGGAGCCTGCCGATACCGCAGAGATATCGGCACAGGAGGAGGAGGCTTCCGCCGGCATGGAGGATGAATCATGAAAAAAGAAGATATTCTCCACATGTGTCTGCAGAATCTGCTGCGGAGGAAATCCCGGACGATTCTGACGCTGCTTGGCGTGGTGATCGGCTGCTGCTCGATTGTCATTATGGTGTCAATCGGAATCGGAATGCGCGAGTCACAGGAAAAAATGCTCGCGCAGATGGGTGACCTGACGATTATTACGGTGTATTCGCAGTCCGGCGGGGAGGACACGGTAAAGCTGAACGATGCGGCAGTCAGCACCTTTCGGGCGATTCCGGATGTTGCGGCCGTCACGCCGAAGCTGACGCTGGACGATTATCAGCTGACGCTGTACGCCGGCGCAGGAAACCGCTATTCCTCTATGTGGAGCTACGTGGTCGGCCTGGAGGCGGAGGAGCTGGAAAAAATGGGCTACACCATCGAATCCGGCTCGGGAATAACAAAGTCCGGGGAGGTTTTGCTGGGAAAGTACACGGTGTACAATTTTATGGATACCATGCGACCAGATGGCAGCAATATGGTGGACCGCTGGAATGTGGAGTATGATGAGAACGGAAACCCCGTGGAGCTGCCGGAGCCTTATTTCGACGCGCTTTCGACTCCGCTGACGCTGGAGATTCAGAAGGACGAACAGAAGGTTTCCTTTTCGCTTATGCCGACGGGAATTTTGAAGGAGGACTATGTGAAGGGCTATGAGACGTCGGAGGGCGTTATCATGAGTCTTTCGGATATGCGCAGTCTCATTGCGCAGCTGCAGAAGGGGACAAAAAAGGAGCTCACCTACGACACCGTTATAGTCAAAACGAAGGAGATTACGAAGGTTGCCGAGGTGGAAAAGA
>CATJJD010000186.1 GCA_949740385.1 uncultured Lachnospiraceae bacterium | reverse complement strand
TATTCACAGCTTCCATTCATTCTCCTCCTTTCAGGTTAGTTTTTACTAACCTCTTGGTAAAGAAAAATGCCCTTCGGCATTCTGTATACAGTTAGTCATTTATAACTGCATACAGAATATCATGCCGTAAGCGGTCCTGTCAATACCCTTTTTAAAATTTAATCTACAGCCTTTTTATCAGTAATTCGTACAGAGTGGGAGAAAAGCCAAATTCTTCATTGACCGCTTCGATTTCCCGGATTGCCGCTGCTGACCTTTTATCGCTTTTGTGATTTTTAACTGCCCGAATCAGCAAATTTTTTGGTGTATGGGATAAATCAACAAATTCCATAATCTGCGCACTGTACCCGTATGCTTCAAGAATATTTGCTCTGACAGCGTCAGTGGCAGCAGCGCAGAACCGTTCTGCCACAATGCCATACTTACTGATCAGCGTCAGATTTTTGGGTGCTAACTGTGTATTTAATTCATGCTGACAGCAGGGAACAGAAAAAATCATCTTTGCATCCCATCTGACAGCATTATATAACGCATAGTCTGTGGCGGTATCACATGCATGCAGCGTTATCACCATATCCACCGGAAAAGGTGCTTCAAACCCGTTTATATCGCCTGCCTCAAAGCTTAAATGTGTATAATGATACTTTTGGGCCGCCTCATTACACTTTCGGATCACATCCTCCTTTAAATCGAGGCCGATAATATCAACACTTATTTTTCGAATTTCCGTCAGATAGTAATATACAACAAAGGTCAGATAAGATTTTCCGCATCCAAAATCTATTATATTTAAGTGTTTACAGTCATTTTTCTTTATACTGTCATCAATAATCTCAATGAACCTGTTGATCTGCCTGTATTTATCATACATGGAGTGAACTACATTTCCTTCTTTTGTGAAAATCCCCATATCAATTAACGGTTCAATGATAGTCCCCTCTTTTAATATATAATTTTTAACTCTGTTATGTTTTTCCGTATGCTTTGCACAGACAGCATGATTCGCCGGCGCGCTGTGAAAAAAAATCTTCCCCTTTTTTGATACCCTGATTTCGATCTCTTCCGTATCTCCCCAGGCATTTAATTGCGAATAATTGTCTTCTAACATTCTCTGACAAAATACAATAACATCTTCAGACGGCATATTTTCATGAAACACCTGTTTTTCATTATATTTTGAAACCAGGTATTTTTTGTCCTTGCTCTCAATGACAATTTTCTTATACTCATATGTTTTCCTGGCTTTGCTGAGTACGATCCGGAACCATCCAGTCCCGGTCATTTCAACCATACCTTCCTCTACCGTATCATATTGCTTATTCATAAACTCCTCCTGAAATATCCTTTTATTAATCGACGGTCAGTACCATGCGATGACAAAAATAAGATAAATAATTGCTGCGATTAACATACATACAACTTTTCCATATATTCCAGGCATAAAAAACGCGGTAACCGGCAGCGTTGCCCCGGCCAGCGGAATGCCGAAAAAACTGCTGTAAAAATCCGGCTGTTTGCGCCCGCTCCGAAAACTGCGCGCCCGCCACAGTTCATACATGATCATTAAAACGTAAGCCGCAATCATAACAGCAGGATTTTGTGCGGGCACTGCAGCAGTATTCTGTGCATTCTGTCTTACCCGGGAAGCCCCCTCTTCCCGTTCCCGCTGCTCAGTCTGCCGCCTGCACAAGTTTCATTTTCCGCCGAACGCCTGCACATATCCCATGACAAATATAATCAGCACAATGACCGGCAGAACATACGTCACATAAAAGCGGGCCCATTTCGGGAACCTCACGCCGTTTCCCGTATCCGCCTCCGCCGTGAATTTATCCCAGCCCCAGCCGTACCGAAAGGTACAAAACATCAGATAAATCAGACTGCCCAGAGGCAGAATATTATTTGATACAATAAAATCCTCAAAGCCCTGAATGTCAAAGCCAAACAGCCGGACATTGCTCCAGAGATTGAAGCCCAGCGCGCACGGAAGGCTTAAAACAGCCATCACAAGCCCGTTAATCAGAGCCGCCTTCCCTCTGCCGAATCCCCAGAGATCCTGGTAGAAGCTGATCAGATTCTGGAAGACCGCAATCACCGTGGACAGCGCCGCAAAGCTCATAAACACGAAAAACAGTGTTCCCCAGACACGTCCCCCGGCCATCTGGTTGAAAATATTCGGCAGCGTCACAAACACCAGCCCCGGCCCCTCTCCCGGGTTCACCTCAAAGGCAAAGCAGGCCGGAAAAATAATTAACCCCGCCAGAAACGCAACTACCGTGTCCAGAATGCAGACATTGAGCGCCTCGCCGGTTAAGGACCGGTCCCGGTTCACATAGCTGCCGAAAATGGCCATCGCCCCGATTCCAAGACTCAGCGTAAAAAACGCCTGTCCCATGGCTCCGTAGAGCACGTTGCCGATGCCCGCCTCCGCTATTTTGGAAAAGTCCGGCACCAGATAAAACGAAAGCCCCTCCGCCGCCCCGGACAGCGTCACGCTGCGGATGCAGAGCATAATAAGAATCACGAACAAAAGACTCATCTTCCATTTCGTAATCCGCTCCACGCCCTTTTGCAGCCCCACGCTGCAGACAGCCGTTCCGATGATCACCACAAGCAGCATTCCCGTCACCATAGCGGACGGCGAGGCGAGCATGTCGTTAAAGATTGCCGCGGTATCGATATTTTCTCCCACGAACTCGCCCGCAAGCATCTTTTTGATATAGATTAACATCCATCCGCCAACCGTCGTGTAGAACATCATCAGCACATAGTTTCCCGCCATAATCGGCCAGCTTGCAAGGTGCCATTTGCTCCCCTTCGGCTCCAGCACATGAAAGCTCCTTGCCGCCGAGCGCTTGCTGGCGCGTCCGACGGAAAACTCCATCACCATAATGGGCAGTCCGAGTATCACAAGAAATACCAGGTAAATCAGCACAAAGGCGGCCCCGCCGTACTTTCCTGTAATGTAGGGGAAACGCCACACATTTCCCAGCCCTACCGCACATCCCACCGAGATCAGAATAAATCCGATGCGGGAGGATAAGCGCTCTCTGTTTTCCATCTCTTTTATCTCCTTCCTGCAAAATGACAGCCGGTGTCCACCGACTGTCACTCTCTTCCTGCTTTCCGCCGCAAAAATACTTAATCTGCCAGCAGCTCTCTGTACCGGTCAATATCCGCCTTCAGGCACTCCGGTCTCGTACCCGCATAGCTGTACTCCCGCTCCACGATGTAAGCGGCACAGCCCTGGGCGTCGGCCGCCTTCTTTAACGCCTTCCAGTCCACCAGGCCCTCTCCCGCCGCACAGTTGATCTTCTTCTGGCGGTCCATCTCCGCCAGCACCTCCGGCGGAAAAATCGGCCTTCCGTCCTCGTCCTTCTCAAAGCTTCCCCAGTCCTGAAACGGCTGCGGTCCGATGGCCTCGCTGCTCTCCTTGATGTGGATCAGGCAGATTCTGCCGCTCTTCTCCTGAACAAACGCGATCGGGTCAGCCCCCGCCGCCGCGCACCACCCGGCGTCCAGCTCAAAGCCCACATACTCCGGGTTCGTCTCATCCATAAGAATATCAATGATACGCTTATCCCCGTAGCTTCCGAACTCCTGCGTGTGATTGTGGTATGTAAGCTTTATTCCCTCTCTGCTGCAGGCCTCCCCCAGCTCGTTGAGACGCTTCGCAAAAGCGTGTACCTCCTCCTCGTTCATCATCGTCTGCATGGCGATGCCGATAAACTTCATGCCGAGTGTGGCGGCATACGGCAGGTACGTCAGAATCTGATCCGCGTTAAGATGCATGGAAACCGCTGTCAGATGATGCTGCGCGAGAAGCTCCTTCATCTCCTCCGCCGGCACTTCCAGATTCATGCCGAAAAGCTCCACTCCGTCATAGCCCATCTCCGAAGCCATCCTAAGGTTCTCTCTCGTGTCGTTGTGATTCCCGTCCATAAAGGAATACATCTGCAGACAGATTCCGTCCACCTTACTGTTTGTGTTCATAATCCCTTTCCTCCTGTAATCGTAAGCCCGGCAGCCGGCGGACTCCGCTGTCCACAACGCAAAAGCCGCATCTGCCGCATATTATGCTACCAGTATACCTGATTTTTCCCCGTTTCACAACTGTTTCGTTCACAGGATTGCTTATGGGATTACCTTATTCCGCCGCGCTTCCCTCATACGCCGCCATAATGGAAATGCCGTCCGCCCTCATATCCGGCGCCTCGCCGGCGAAAAGCTCCTGCCTCACCGCCAGCCGAAACGCGGTGCAGGAAAAAAAGCCGGACAGCGCGTACAGAAAGCATGCAAAAGCCAAAACTGCCGCATATGGTTTTCTTCCGCCGTATCTCTCCCAGGACATATCTGCGCCTAACCTCATTTTCTGTCATTTACTGCAGAAAAAATATAGCACAGTCTTCTCCTGTTTTTGGCCGGATTTCTCAAACCGCCCGAATACTTCCGGAATAACCTCTGAGGTCAGGGCAGCGGCTTCATCCTCTGTCCTGCAGCTTTCGCAGCTTTCCCTTTCCCGAGCGGGACAAAAGGCATGTTCTGCCCCCCACAAGGACGCTTCCCCCTTTCAGGTCCACCGACTCGATCCTGTCATACGCCGCCAGATACCCTCTGTGAATCCGCACAAACCGCTCCCCCAGCTCCGCCTCCAGCTCACTTATGCTCCCCACAAATTCCATCCGGCTGCAGGGTGTGTGGAGCCAGACGTGATGAGCAGTGGGCGCGGTCTCAAAAAACAGAATATCCGAAAGGGGCACATGGCGGACTCCGTCCGCCGCCCGAAAGGAGAACACCTCCACCGGGTCCTGCCGCTCCGACAAAAGCCGGTCATGAATGGCCGCAAGACAGCGGGCGGCCGCAGGCCCCGTCTGCTCCGCTTCCTTTATAATATAGTCGAAGGCCTCCAGATGATACTGAAAGGTCCGCCAGGCCAGATCGCCGTAGCCGGTAACGTACACAAGGGTGCCGTGGGGGTCCCGCCTTCGGATCTCCTGCCCCAGGCGAAAGCCGTCCCACTTCCCGTCCTTTAAATCCACGTCGAGAAAATAGATCCCCCGGCCCCGCACCTTTATCGCACAGAGCAGCTCTTCTGCGGTTGCTGCGGCGCACGCCACCTGCATATCATAGTTTTCCACACAGATTTTCCGCTCCAGCGCAGTCCGAATCCGGCAGAGAATGTCGTTGTCGTCGTCACAGAGATAGATGTTTATCATGGCAGCTCCTCCACCGTCAGCTTCTGCACAAACATGTCAGGCCCCCACTCCGTGTCGGAGCCGGCGTTGGGACAGCGCTCCAGAATCCGCCTGCAGCCGGACAGCCCCGTCCCCCGGCCGCCGCCCTTCGTGGAAAATCCCTCGTCCCAGAAGCGGACCGGATCGCCCTTGCCGTCCCAGGCGTTTGACACCCGAAGAGAGAGCACGTTCCTCTGCGCCAGCAGAAGAATTTCCACCCATGGTCTTTCGGTACAGAGGGCCGCCTCCACCGCGTTGTCCAGAAAAACGCCGAGACAGCGCACAAAGTCCCACACGTCCATCGGCACATACGTCACCGGGTAGATCACCTCCAGACGGCACTCCACCCCCTTCGCCTTCATGTCCGCCATCTTCGTGAGCACAAGGCTGCGAAGCTGCAGCACCTGCAGGTTGCCGATCTGGGCGGAGGCGCGGATTTTCTCCCCGATGCACCGCTCAAAGCCGGCGTCAAGCTCCTCCAGCGTCCGGCCAAGCTCCTCCATATCCCCCGCTCTCGCCTGCTCCGCCATCCCGGCCAGCAGATTTCTGTAATCGTGGCGAAAGCCCTGTACCTCCTTTCGAATCGCCTCCAGATCGCTCTCGTAGAGCTTCTGGCGGACCATCACATCCTTTTGCATCTGCAGCCGCTCCATGGCATCAAGCTGCTTTCCCATATACATGACAAGGCAGGCGATCAGGCAGATCATGACGAGGACAAGCACATACCAGGCCAGAAGATATCTGCTCTCAAGGCCCCGCTGCAGCCAATAAAACGTCTCCATCACAACCACCTGCGCAAAGAAAAACAGCGCCGTGCGAAGCTGGCCCGGGTCACTGTCCAGAACGCAAAAAAACCAGTCGTGAAACCGCAGCGCATACAAAAGTGCCGCTCCGCAGAGGGTAACCGCCAGAAAAACAGACTCCACAACCCAAAGCATGCTGTCCTCTCCCAGCGGCGTTCGATTCAAGAGAATACCCGACAGACACGAGACTGCCACCTGAAACGTTCCGGCCATGCACACCACCGCAAAGGCACGCAGGCCGCCGGTCTGCCACGCCCACCGCACCCACAGCGTGCACATAAGCATGATGGCAAAGGAGCTCAGGCTGTAGCGCAGCTCCGTTTTCTCCGGAATAAGCACATACAGCCCCCAGGTAATGACGGCTGTCACAGCCGGAGAGATCAGTAAAAGCGGCAGCTTTTTCAGCCTCCGCAGCCTCCGCTCCCCCATCACGGCAAACAAAAATACAACAAGACACACATGTCCCAGAAGCGTGTCATGGAATATGCCCAGAATAAACTTAAACGCCTGCAATGAAATTCCTGCCTTTCCTCAAAAGATCTGCAGAGTCCATTATATGACAGGAAATTTTTTTAAACAACCATTTTTCTCCGCTCGCCGATTCACTCCGACAATTTCTGCCGGTACTCCGCCGGCGTCATGCCGGTCAGCTCCCTGAAAACCTTGGAGAAATAAGAAAAATTGCTGTAGCCCGCCTGCAGCGCCGCATTTTTGACGGACAGCTCCCCCTCCAGCAGCTTCTTCGCCTTTTCGATCCGCTTTTCCTGCACATATCTGGCCAGAGATTTCCCCGTCTCCCGCCGGAAAATCCGCGAGCAGTAGTCGGGGCTGATATACACCAGATTGGCCAGATCGCTGCGGTTGATGTCCTCGCAGTAATGGGCGTCCACATAGCGCAGAATCGCCTCGATCACCGACCGGGGCTCTTTCGTGAACTTTTTGTACGAGATCACCCGCTCCGCCATAAACCCGCAGTACAGGCACATATCCTCCACCGAGCCGCAGGCTCTCTGGTAATACAGCTCCGACTCCCGGTCCGCAAACAGCTTGTGAGCCAGAATGTCCGACTCCCGCAGCCAGGAGTAAAACATCTGGGTAATGTCCTGTCTGAATTCCTGCATCTGCCTTCTGGACCAGTCCTCCTCCGCCCGCCTCTGCACATAGCGGCGGATGCTCCGCATCAGCGCCTCTTTCTCCTCCTGCTGCAGCAGACTCTCCCACACCGATATGTCGGGCATCTGATACTGCCAGTCCCTGGGCTGATACTCGCTCAGGCGCAGCACACCGTTTTCCTGGCCCAGCACATTTTCCAGCACCTCCTTAAGACGCCCGGCCTCCTCCGAAAGAGCCGTAAAGGCGCAGACGCCTCCCACCGCGCACAGCATTTCACAGCCCAGCTTTTCTGCGCAGATCTGCGGAATCGGCTGCATCGCCTCCCAGACCGCCCCGTCGTCCGGCGGCATCTCCCGGCTGCAGCGGCAGATCAGAAGCCAGATTCCCTCCTGCGTCGCAAACACGCTTTCTATATGGAAGTTTCTCGTGTCGAAATTCTCAAAGAGAATATTTTTCAACCGGTACTCGAACATGGCCGCGCCCCAGCTCTGCTCCACCGCTGAGATGGACTCCGCCTTGAAGGCGGCCGGCACAAACCGGTCGGCCTCCCCGTATCCGAGCTTTTCAAATATCTTTTCCCGATCCGGGAAATCGGAAAGAAGGCTGCGCTGCCAGAAGTGCTCCTTCGCCTCCTGCCCCGTATCCAGCCAGTACTGCCTGGCCTGCTCGTCCTGTCTGCTCTGACACACCCGCTCCCTGGCCCGGCAGATGGCGGCGCACACCTGCTCCTCGTCAACGGGCTTTAACAGATACTCCAGGCTGTCCAGTCGGATAGCCGCCTTCGCGTATGTAAAATCCGCATAGTTTGTCAGGAAAATACACTCGAGGCCAAAGCCCTCCTCTCTCACCCACGCAAGAAGGGAGATCCCAAGACCGCCAGGCATCTCGATGTCGCAGAGCATAATCTGTATGGAGACGGTTCTTAAGACCTTCTTCGCCTCCTCCACGCAGGACGCCACATAGATCCGCTCAAAATCCGACTTTCGCCCGTCCAGTATCTCCTTAAGCTCCTGCAGCACCGTGCTGTCGTCGTCCACAAGCAAAATGTTCATTCTCTACCCCTCTTTTTCACTCTGTGCCTCGTCCGCAAGCGGAATACAGATCTCCGTCACCGCTCCGCCCAGAGGACTGTTGGACAGCTCCATCGCCGCCGCTCCCCCGTATATCCACAAAAGCCGCGCGCGGATATTTGCGATTCCGATGTGCCTGCCCTCCTCCTGCTCCAGATCTCCTCCGCTCTTCCATACCGCAAGATGCCCGGGCGGATAGCCGTCCCCGTTGTCGCTGACATTGATGCACAAAAAGCGCTGCCCCTTCCTGGTCTCCACCATGGCTGTCACGGAAATTTCCAGCACCTGCTCCGCCTTCCTTGCGTACTTGATGGAATTTTCCACCAGCGTCTGGATCAGAAGAGGCGGAATCGTGCACTGCTCCACCGCAGGCTCCACATACACGTCGATCTCCAGCCCGCCGGGATAGCGCAGCCGCATCATCTCCAGATAGTCGTCCATGTGGGAGATCGCCTCGGAAAGCGCCACGCCGTCCATCCCCACGCTGAAAAGATACCGCAGATAGCGGATAATCGCAAGGCACATCCTTCTTGCATCCTCAATGCGCCCGGTCTCCAGAAACCGGCATATTACCCCCAGACTGTTCAGGAAAAAATGCGGCTTCAGCTGCAGCTTCAAATTGTCCGTCTCCAGCTTCTGCCTTCGAAGCTTCTCCTCATATATGTCAATTTTCAGCGCGCCGATCCGGTGCACAAACCGGCGGAACTGCTCGTTGATCTGTTCCAGCTCATGAATATCGGGGACGGACAGCTCCTCTTTTCCTGCGCCCTCCTGATAATTCTGCACGCCCCGGACAAACTTCTGCACCGGCGCGATAATCCGCCGCCTGATGTATACTGTCATGAGAACAAACGCCAGAAGCGTCACAAGCACGAGAAACAGAACCGCCGCCTGCAGAAGAATCACGCGCAAAAAGCCGCCGTAGCCTCTCATCACCACAGCGACGCACGGAACATGAAACAGTACCTTTTGACGGTGCTGTTCAACGCGCCCACCACCATGAGCAACCATTACACCTCACAGGTCAACCACGATATGTACGGCG
>CATJJD010000185.1 GCA_949740385.1 uncultured Lachnospiraceae bacterium | reverse complement strand
TGTAAAGCCCCTTCCCGTTTCTGCACACCGCCTGCACCTGGTAGGTTTTCTGATTCTGATCCAGCTCGATGGGAGCCGCGTAGCGCTTCCCGCCGGCAACGGGATCCGACCCGTCCACAGTATAGTAGATGCTGCTGTCCTTCTCCGCCGTAATCTCAAGCGTCATAAACGTATCGTAGGTGTCCGGCGAAACAGTAAACGCCGGGGGCGCCACCAGATAAGGGGCAAACAGATCGCGCAGGCTCTCATCCACCACCTCCTGCAGCGCCAGAATCGGCTCATATTTTTTCCGGCTCTCGTAAATCGCGATCAGTGTCTCCAGTGCCTGCCTGTTTGCGCGGTCCTTCTGAATCACCTCCTGGCAGAGGATGAGCGCCGAGTCATAGTCCTTCCGCTCCATATAAATATCGGCGAGTATCAGACGCACCTCAAGATTGTCCCGGTCCAGAGACAGCGCGTTTTCATAGCATAAAACCGCCTGGTCCAGATCTCCGCTCTCATAGGCCTTTTTTGCCGTCTCAAACTGATACGCAAAAGAATTGTCCTGCTTCTTCTTCACGCCGGCGCGAATCAGCAGTATGGAAACCGTGCCGGTAATCACGACAAAAACCGCAATCATGGCATAGATCTGCGTCATCCTCCGCCGGTTTTTCCCCTTCTGTTTTCGCTCCGTCTGCGGCTTTTTAATGGCAGGCTTCGGCCGATTGGCCTCCGCCAGGACCGCTTTCAGATAGTCCTCATCGTACTCGTTGTAATCCGGTACGATCTGTACCTCCTTCCCGCATCTGGAGCAGAACAGGCTGCCTTCCTTCAGCTCCTCCCCACATTGAACACATTTCATACTACGATCTCCCGCCCTTATTCCTTCTTACCGCTCTTCTTCGCCGCCTCCACACAGTTGTACATCAGCATCGCAATGGTCATCGGCCCGACTCCCCCCGGAACCGGCGTGATAAAGGATGCCAGAGGCTCTGCCTCCTCGAACTTCACGTCGCCGCAGAGTCTGTTCTCATCCCGGTGAATGCCCACGTCAATGACTGTCGCCCCCTCCTTTATGTAAGAGGCGTCGATAAAACGCGGCTTTCCCACTGCAACAATCAGAATGTCCGCCTGCGCACAGATTTCCCGCAGGTTCCTGGTATGCGAATGGCAGATCGTGACCGTCGCGTTTTCCCGCAGCATAAGAAGCGCCATGGGCTTTCCCACAATATTGCTGCGGCCCACCACGACGCAGTTCTTCCCGCTGATTGCAATGCCGCTCCGCTTAAGAAGCTGTATAATGCCGGCCGGCGTGCAGGAGACAAAACCTGGCTGTCCGGTGAAGAGCGCACCCACATTCTGCGGATGAAAGCCGTCCACATCCTTTTCGGGAGAAATCGCGCTGATCACGCGCTTCTCGTCAATGTGCGCCGGAAGCGGAAGCTGACATAAAACAGCATTCACCTGATCGTCAAGATTCAGCCGTTCAATCAGGGCAAGCAGCTCCTCCTCCGTCGCGGTCTCCGGAAGCTCGTAAGAGCGGGACTCAATGCCGATGTAGCCGCAGGCCTTCTTTTTGTTTCCGACGTAGACGGAGGATGCCGGATCGTCCCCCACCTGGATCACCGCCAGGCAGCACGTTATGCCCTTCTCCTTCAGGGCTGCCACCTCGCCTTTTAACTCCTCCTTTATGTCCGCCGCCATTTTTTTACCGTCTATCCTTACTGCCATCTCCCTCTCCAATCCGTTCCTCTAAAATAACCCGGTGATCACACCGTCCTTATTCACGTCGATACTGTTGGCCGCAGGCTGCTTCGGAAGCCCCGGCATCGTCATGATGGAGCCGTTTATTGCCACCACAAAGCCCGCCCCGGCGGACACGTACACTTCTCTGACATTGACGGTAAAGCCCGTCGGCCGTCCCAGCTTTCCCGCATCGTCCGACAGCGAATACTGGGTCTTTGCCATGCACACCGGCAGATCCCCCATGCCAAGCTCCGTAATTCTTGCAAGCTCCTTCTCGGCGGCAGGCGCATAGGTCACGCCGTCTGCGCCGTAGATTTCCCGCGCGACAGTCTCGATCTTCTCCTTTAAGGACAGACTGTCCTCATAGAGCGGTTTAAAATCGGCTCTTTTATTCTCCAGTGTCTCAAGCACTTTCCCGGCCAGCTCAATGCCGCCCTCTCCGCCCTTCTCCCATACCCGGGAAATGGCAAACTCGCAGCCCCGCTCCTTGCAGAATTTCTCCACAAACGCCGTCTCGGCCTGTGTGTCCGTGACAAAGGAGTTAAGAGTCACCACAATCGGCACGCCGTATTTCTGCAGATTTTCGATGTGCTTCTCCAGATTGACGATGCCTTTCTCCAGCGCCGTAAGGTTCTCCTCTCCCAGCTTCCCCTTCGCCACGCCACCGTTGTACTTTAAGGCCCGCACCGTCGCCACCAGCACAACGGCAGACGGCGCAAGATGCGCCTTGCGGCACTTGATGTCGAAGAACTTCTCGGCTCCCAGATCCGCCCCAAAGCCAGCCTCCGTGACAACATAGTCCGCCAGCTTAAGCGCCGCCCGTGTGGCCCTTACGCTGTTGCAGCCGTGGGCGATGTTGGCAAAGGGTCCGCCGTGAACAATGGCCGGCGTGTTCTCCAGCGTCTGAATCAGGTTCGGCTTCATGGCATCCTTAAGGAGAGCCGCCATGGAGCCGGTGGCAGAAAGCTGTTCGGCCGTCACCGGCTTTCCGTCAAAGGTGTAGGCGACGATAATTTTTCCGAGCCTTCTCTTTAAATCCTCCATGTCCTCCGCCAGACACAGAATCGCCATAATCTCGGAGGCCACCGTTATCACAAAATGATCCTCACGCACCATGCCGTCCATCCGGTTTCCAAGCCCCACCACTACATTTCGCAGCACCCGGTCGTTCATGTCCAGACAGCGCTTCCACACAATCTGTCTCGGGTCAATTCCAAGCTCGTTCCCCTGCTGAATGTGATTGTCCAAAAGGGCCGCCAGCAGATTGTTGGCCGATGTGATGGCGTGGAAATCTCCGGTAAAATGCAGATTCAGATCCTCCATCGGAACAACCTGGGCAAGGCCGCCGCCGGCAGCGCCGCCCTTGATGCCGAAGCACGGCCCGAGAGAAGGCTCCCTTAAAGCGATCACGGCCTTCTTTCCCAGCTTTCCGAAGGCCTCTCCCAGGCCGACGCTGGTTGTCGTCTTTCCCTCTCCGGCGGGCGTCGGGTTAATGGCGGTCACAAGAATCAGCTTTCCGTCGGAGTTGTCCTTTGTCTTTTCGATCAGAGCGTCCGACAGCTTTGCCTTGTACTTTCCGTACAGCTCCAGATCCTCCTCGCAGATGCCGAGACTTTCGGCGACCTTCTGAATCGGGAGCATAGCAGCCTCCTGTGCAATCTCGATGTCACTTTTCATTGATTTCCTCCTTATATCTCCTCACAATAGTTGCCCTTTTAAGCATTCTCCTCCATATATGCGTCCAGATCCTCCGGCTTCATGAGAACCTTTCTCGGCTTCGTTCCCTCCTCGGGACCGACGATGCCGGCCTCCTCCAGCTGATCCATAATTCTTGCGGCGCGGTTGAAGCCGACCTTCAGGTAGCGCTGCAGCATACCGATGGACGCTTTTTCCTTGTCCACAATAACCCTTGCGGCCTCCCCGAAGCAGGCGTCTCTGCCGTCGTCCTCCGCCTCGGTGTCGGATATGGACACCGCGGCGCTGTTTGTCTGAATGCTCTCCATCTTTTTCTGAATGCTGTCGCTGTAGGAGGCCGCTCCGTTCTGCTCCGTGATAAACTCCACCACAGAGGACACCTCGCCGTCCGAGACAAAAGCCCCCTGCACCCGGATCGGCTTCGGGATTCCCTGCGGGTGAAACAGCATGTCTCCCTTTCCGAGAAGCTTCTCCGCCCCGTTTGTGTCCAGAATCGTCCGGGAATCCGTGCCGGACGTCACCGCAAAGGCGATGCGGCTTGGCATGTTGGCCTTGATCAGTCCGGTTATGACGTTGACCGACGGACGCTGGGTTGCGATAATCAGATGAATGCCCGCGGCTCTTGCAAGCTGCGCCAGACGGCAGATAGCCGCCTCCACATCATTCGACGCCACCATCATAAGATCCGCCAGCTCGTCCACGATAATGACGATCTGGGGCATTTTTTTCGGGCGCTCCTGGCCTTCCGGTACCGTAAGGGAGTCCACCTTCGCGTTGTAGCCGTTGATCTCCCGCACATTTGCCTCCGCGAACCGCTCGTAGCGCTCCGTCATCTCCGCCACCGCCCAGTTTAACGCCCCGGAAGCCTTCTTCGGATCTGTGACAACCGGAATGAGCAGGTGCGGAATCCCGTTATAGACGCTCAGCTCCACCACTTTCGGGTCAATCATAATCAGCTTCACGTCATTGGGATTGGCCTTGTAGAGAATACTCATAATAATCGTGTTGATACAGACGGACTTTCCGGAGCCCGTCGCCCCGGCGATGAGCAGATGCGGCATCTTTGCGATGTCCGTCACCTTCGTCTTTCCGGAAATATCCTTCCCCACGGCAAAGCTGATGTTCGACTCCGAATCCCGAAACTCCTGAGACTCGATCAGCTCCCGGAAGGCTACCGTCACGTTCTCTTTGTTCGGCACCTCGATTCCCACCGCCGCCTTCCCCGGAATCGGCGCCTCAATACGAATATCCGCGGCGGCCAGATTCAGCTTGATGTCGTCCGAGAGACCGACGATCTTGCTGACCTTAACTCCCATCTCCGGCGAAATCTCATAGCGTGTCACTGCCGGTCCGCAGCTGATATTTGTGACGGTCACGTTGACGCCGAATGTCTTTAGCGTCTGCTGGAGCTTATTTGCCGTCTCCATAAGCTGGCTCTCGGTGTTTCCGGTCTTCTTTCCGCTGCCCGCCTTAAGCAGGTCAACCGGCGGAAAGACATACTCCCGCACTTCCTCCTGTGCGGCCATCTCCGATATAACGCCCGCAATCTCAGCCATATCCCCGGCTCCCTCCTTTTGGGCGGCGGACACAGCCTTTCGCACAGGCGGCTCTGCCGAAACGGCGGCGGACACCGAAGGCTCTGCCTTTTTCACAGGCGGCTCTGCCGAAACGGCGGCGGATACCGAAGGCTCTGCCTCTTTCACAGGCGGCTCTGCCGAAACAGCCGCAAACGCCGGAGGCTCCGTCCTCAGCTCCGGAACCGGCTCCTGCACACACGACACGGCGTCCTCGATGATGGAGACGTCGATAATCGGCAGCGGATCACCCGTCACCGGCTCCTCAAGCACGGCAGGCTCTGCAATCGGCCCAACCGGGACAATTTCGGCAGGCGGAGCCGAGACGCCAACCGCGGTGAGGGGCACAGACGCCACCTCCGTCGGCTCCCTCATATAGTCCCCCGCAATCGTAAGCTTCGGCATCGGAGGGTAAGCCTCCTCCGGCTGTTTTGCCCTTTCCGGTTCCGTCTCCATTTTTTTCTCTGCTGCGGACTTCCCGCGGACGTTATGCTTCACCGCAGGAAGCTCTGCCTCCGGCTCCGGCTCACCGCCCCGCAGCTCCGCCATATCCTCCGATACCTTCGGATTCTTTTTCTTCCTCTCGATGCGTGTGTCCGCGGAGACGCCGGAAACCTTCCGGTCCATACGCCGCTCGCTCCGCTCCTGGTTTTTCTGTTCCCGGTACTCTCTGTAGCGCTCGTTGTTCTCCTTCGCGGAGGCGTAGACCTTCTGTCCGCCCCGCTTCATCCCCCGGATGGCAGACCTCTCCGTGATCAGCACAACGCATATAATCAGCACGATAATGTCAATAATGTAAGCCCCGATCATGCCGAAGGCCTGCACCAGAACATACGCGATGGCCCCGCCTATGATTCCTCCTCCGTTTTTGTGTTCGCTGCTGTATGTATAGGCGTCCGCCGGACTCACCGCCTCATTTCCGCTCACCACAAGCGCCATAAACATGCACAGAAAAAACACAAAAAGAACAGATGCCACCAGCTTTACCGACGCCAGCAGATTCCCCCTGTTAGACACCGCAAAAAAGCTGCCAATCAGCAGTAAAATCGGCAGCAGATATGCAATCAGGCCAAACACGCCGAACAAAAAGCCGCTGACCGTCTTCCCGACAATTCCTCCAAAGCCGAGATTGCTGATAAAAAGCAGCAGAGCAACTGCAACAATCGTCCAGAGGACCACCTCCGTGCGGAATGCCTCTGCCTTCTCCATCTCTTCCATTTGCTCTTTTTTTAACCTGCCGGTCTTCCGGCTGCCTGTACGTTTCCGGCTCGCAGATGCCATGGGACTTATTCCTCCGTATTCCTCAGATAATGATATTGTAAAGTTTACCACACTTTGCGTCCCATGTCACCTACAACAAAAAAGTATTAAATCTCGAATCTCGCCATCAGGTCTACCATGCTCTCAACCTGCGCCTTCTGCTCCTCGCTGACTGCGGCCGTCTCCTGGGATGTGGCGGAATTGTTGTCAACCGCAGAGGATACCTGCGCCACATTCTCGTTCATATCCTGCATGCGCGACGAATCCTCCTTGAGCATCTGCACAATCTGCTGCATCTTCTCGGTGGCTTCTTTTGCACCCACCAGAACCTCGTTCATGTCCGCCGCCGTCTCGTCCGCGATCAGAATACTCTTGTCCATCACCGACACGGTTGTCTCGATCAGCTCGGTTGTCTTGCCCGCGGCCTTCGCTGACTCGTTGGCCAGGTTCTTCACCTGCTCCGCCACAACCGCAAAGCCCTTTCCGGCCTCTCCGGCCCGCGCAGCCTCAATGGCGGCGTTCAGCGCAAGAAGGTTTGTCTGGGATGCAATCTTATCGATGGCCTCGATAATTGCGCCGATCTCCACCGAACATCTGCCGATCTCCTGGATCGAATCCTTAAGCTCCTGCATCTTCGCGTTGCCTCTTGCCAGGGCAACGCCGGCGGTGGATGCGATCCTTGCGGATTCCTCCGCCTCTCTCGTATTCTGCTCCATACTCTCCGTCATATTTTCAAACACAAGCATCAGATCCGACACCTGGGACGCCTGCACGGTACAGCTCTCCGCAAGATCCTGCGCCGCGCACGCCAGCTGCTCCGAACCGCTGTCGATCTGGCCCGAAACCTCCCGGAGCGTCAGAATGGTCTGCTGCATCTTCTCCCCGATCTCCACCATGGAATCCCGGATGGAGACAAACTCACCCACATACTCCTGCCGGATGTCCACACGGTAGTTGCCGTCGCCCATATCCGCCAGCACACGGTTGATCTCCCTGATCATGCCCATGAGATTCTTCTTCATAAACGCGATGGAAGCAACCATGCTGCCCACCTCGCTGTCATCCTCCACCAGATCCAGCTCCGTGTGAAAATCGCCTCCCGCCAGCACCTGCATCTGCTCGGACACCTTCTGAATCGGCACCAGAAGCTCGTTCTCCGCAAATTTGATCGTCCGGACAAACTGCAGCACCACATAGGCAAAGGAAATGCCAAACATCGCCTCGAAAATAAACTGGAATACCTTAAAAGCCGTCTGTCCCCGCTCCTTGCGGTCCAGAATGCTGTTGATGGTCTCATCGGTCTGCCTGTTGATTTTCTCCACCGTATCCTCATAGAAAGTGCTGAAAACACAGTCGCGCGCACCCTCCAGATCGCCTGCCTGTATAAGGGCAATCGCCTCCTTCTCCAGAGGCACAAGCTCCTCCGACATCGACGCGATCTCGTTTAAGCTGTCCCACTCATCTTCCTTAAGTCCGCAGCCCTCAAGCACCTCGATTGCCTTCTCGCGGTTTTTATCTTCATTCAGCTCCTTCATATAACCGTCATAATACACCTGTTCCCCGGTAACGGAATACGACTGAATCTCAAACGTCAGAGTTTTGGAACCGATCCGATACCGGTTGAGCGCCATGGTGGTGTTAAGCTGAGTGGTATTCAGCCTGGACATACCGATATTAAATGCGATAAAGCCCAAAAGCAGCGCAGCTCCCGTCAGTACCGAAATCAGTGCCTGCTGAATCAGTCTGCGAAGCTGTGCAGCCTGACCTCTGTTTCCCGTTCCGTTCTTTTGTTTTCCCATGATATTCCCCCTATCAGACAATTTTACGCTATTATCATTATACATAAGAAAAATCATCGGGGCAATTCTTTTTGAGGAAAAACATGCAAAACTTACGAATTCCGGCTTTTGTCCTCCCTGCGCTGCTCAATCAGACGGTACAGAACCGTAAACGCGTCGGAGATGCCTCCCACCGCGTCGATGATACCCTCATCCACCGCCTGTCTTCCCACAAGAATCGTGCCAAGATCCTTTGTCATCATCTGCGTGTTCATCATAAGCTGCTCCACCCGCTCCATGGATGCGCCGCAGTGGCTGGCAATAAAGCCTACGATACGGTCCTGCATCTGCTGAAAATAGTCGTAGGTCTGCTTGGCGCCGATGACGGTGCCGCTCATCCGGACCGGATGAATCACCATCGTGCCGCTTGGCACAATGAGGGAGTAGTCGGTGGATACCGCCAGGGGAACGCCGATGGAATGGCTGCCGCCCAGCACAAGGGACACCGTGGGCTTACTCAGAGACGCCACCATCTCTGCGATTGCCAGCCCGCTCTCCACGTCTCCTCCCATAGTATTTAAGATCAGCATAACGCCGTCCACCTTTTTGTCGTCCTCGATGGCCGCCAGCTTCGGGAGAACATGCTCATACTTTGTGGTTTTGGATGTGGAGGGCAGGCACTCGTGCCCCTCAATCTCCCCGATGATGGACATGAGACAGATGGCATAGTCCGCCTCGTCGTGGGTGAGCAGTGTCTGGCCGAACTCCTGAATCTGTTCATTCTGGCTTTCGGCGCCGTCCTCTCTGTTGTTCTGATCGTTGTTTTCTTCTGCCATGTCTTCTCCTTTCCGCTGTGAAATTCCGGTAAATTAAAAAGAACGGGTACATGCGTACCCGTTCTTAGTATAGAACGTATCCGATATTTTATTCACCCAGAAGGTAATTGTACAGCCCCTCGTAGCGGAACTTCGACGCATTCCATGAGAAGTCGTTGGACATGCCCCGGTCCACGATCTGGTTCCACTGGCGCTTTCTGTCGTAGTAAACGTGCTTGCTGTAATTGATGACATGGAGCATCTCGTCCGCGTTGTAGTTCGTGAAGGAGAATCCGTCGCCGATGTTCTCGTACTCGTTGTACGGCTGCACCGTATCCTTGAGACCGCCGGTCTCCCGCACGATCGGCACGGTGCCGTAGCGGAAGGAAATCATCTGGGTCAGGCCGCACGGCTCGAACCGGGACGGCATGAGGAACGCGTCCGCCGCCGCGTAGAGCTTGTGGGCAAGGTCATCCGAATAGCAGATATTGGCGGACACACGGTCCGGGTACTTCCACGCGTAATGACGGAACATGTTCTCATACTGCGGATCTCCCGTTCCGATCACCACAAGCTGTGTGAACTCGTCCACAAGGCCCTCCATCACATGGTTGATCAGATCCAGACCTTTCTGATCCGTCAGCCGGGAGATCAGGCCGATCATGTACTTCTTCTTATCAACCGCAAGCCCCAGCTCCTCCTGCAGCCGCTCCTTGTTGAGCGCCTTCTTATTGCGGAAGCTGTCTTTGTCGTAGTTCACGTAAATCTTCGGATCGGTCTGCGGATTGTAGACATTGTAGTCGATACCGTTTACAATACCCTGCATGTCGAAATGTCTGGCGGAGAGAAGCCCGTTTAACCCCTCGCCGTAGTACTCGGTCTGAATCTCCTGGGCGTAGGTATCGCTGACCGTCGTGATGTAGTCTGCGTACACAAGGCCGCCCTTCATCATGTTGGCATCCTTCTTAAACTCCAGCTTATCCGGCGTAAACAGCTGCCGCGGGAAGCCTGTCAGCCCCTGGATCGTCTTCACGTCCCAGATGCCCTGGAATTTCAGATTGTGGATCGTCATGATGGAGCGGATGCCCCAGAAGAAGGAATCCGCCTGGAATTCATTCTTTAAAAATACCGGAATCAGACCGGCCTGCCAGTCATGGCAGTGGATAATGTCCGGCCGAAAGCCGATGAGCGGCAGCATCGAGAGAACCGCCTTGTCAAAAAACGTAAACTTCTCGATGTCGTAGCGCAGATCACCGTAAGGAACCACACAGTTAAAGTATTCCTGATTATCAATAAAATAATAGGTAATGCCGTCCTGCTTATACTGCAGAACACCCACGTATTTGCTCGGAATGTATGTACCGGAACCCATATAAAAGTGGGTCACATACTCAAACTGATTCCGCCAGTGCTCCGGAATACACGAATAATTCGGGATGACCACCCGCACATCCCAGTATTCTCTGTCGAATTCCTTCGGCAGCGCGCCGCAGACATCTGCCAGCCCTCCCGTCTTGATAAACGGAACGCACTCCGACGCTGCAAATAAGATATTTTTCATACCTGCCTCCTCATTTTCACTTCAGACTCCTATGCCATCTCCCAGTTGTGGTACACCTCCTGAACATCGTCGTCCTCATCCAGTAAATCCAAAATCCGCTCGATATTCACAAGATCCGCATCGGCTGTCACCGTTACGTAGTTCTGCGGAAGCATGCTCACCTCCGCCGAAACCATGGCGATGCCGGCATCGGTAAGAGCCTTTCGCACCGTCTCAAGATCTGCGGGACCCGTGGTGATCTCAAAGCTGTCGTCCTCCTCGGCGAAATCCTCCGCTCCCGCGTCCAATGCCGTCATCATCAGCGTGTCGGCGTCCATGTCACACTCCTGCCGGTCTATGATGATCTGCCCCTTCTCGTCGAACATGTAGGAGACACAGCCCTGGGTTCCGATGCTTCCCTGTCCCTTGGAAAAGGCGTTGCGCACGTTGGCGGCCGTCCGGTTCCGGTTGTCGGTCAGGCACTTCACGATGATCGCCGTGCCGCCCGGACCGTAGCCCTCGTACACAACGGTCTCATAGTTTACGTTCCCGCCGTCGCCAGACGCCTTCTTAATGCCGCGCTCAATGGTGTCGTTTGGCATATTATTGGACTTCGCCTTCGCGATAACCTGGGCAAGCTTGAAATTGTTCGCCGGGTCCGGACCGCCCTCTTTGACAGCCACCGCAATCTCCCTTCCGATCATCGTAAAGATCTTCCCCTTCGCGGCATCGTTTTTTTCTTTTTTATGCTTGATATTCGCAAACTTGGAATGTCCTGACATAATGAATCATCCTCTTTTCTACGTAATTAAACCGATAAGAACATCTTATCATCTTTTCCCGTTTCTGGCAAGTACTGCCCGGTATTCCGCCCCCGTTTGCGGGATTTCTGTCACTCCTTCGTCTCTTCGGACTCATTTTTGCGGATGCCGACCTCGCGGATCATCTTATCCTCCACCCGCAGAACCGAAAAATCGTAGCCGAACGCATGCACAAGAGCCGTTTCCCCGTCGGATGGAATCTTGCCGAGACGGGATACCAGAAATCCGTTCAGCGTGTCAAAGCTGTCCGGCTCCACCGGAATGTCCAGCTCATTTACCACATCCTCCATGTCCGCAAGTCCGTCCATCACAAAGCTGCCGTCGGCATTTCTTCGGATCAGCTCCTCCTCCTCGTCGTGCTCATCCTCGATATTTCCCACGATCTCCTCGAGAATATCCTCCATCGCCACAACGCCGGATGTCTGGCCGTACTCATCCACCACAATAACCATGTGGCTCTTGTTGGCCTGCATCCTTGTAAACAGCAGATTGATGCCCAGCGTCTCCGGCACAAACTCCGCCTCCCGGATCAGATTCGGAATATCCTGAATCGAAGTCCGGAAAAACTCGTTGCGCTGCGCAAATGTGAGCGCATCCTTGATATGTAAGACACCGATAATGTGATCGATGTCCTCCTGATAAACCGGATACCTGGACTTGCTGTTGCCGTTGATAAAAGCAAGCGCGTCATTGTAGCTAAGACGGCCGTCCAGCGCAATCAGATTCTTGCGGTGGGTCATAATAGACTTCGCATCCTTGTCGCCGAACTCAAAAATATTGTTGATCATCGCCGCCTCGGAGGCTAAAAGCACCCCCTGCTCATGCCCCT
>CATJJD010000184.1 GCA_949740385.1 uncultured Lachnospiraceae bacterium | reverse complement strand
GCGGATACAAATCTCTGCGACATTGAGGAGTATGATTCGATGACCCGGCTGTCTTTAATTGTAATGATGCAGGATGGGTTTGGCGTGAAGCTGGACGGGGCTGCCATCAAGGGATTCGTAACGGTCGGTGATATTTTGGCCAGGATGGAAAAACAGGTTTCATAGCATAACAGGAGAACATGGTTTTGAAAAATAATGCGAGATTCAGTAAATCGAAATTGCACACGATTGCGTCCGTTATCCCTGAGAAGCGCATTTCTCTTTTGGACTTTGCGGATGAATTTGGCGAGGGCGCGTTAAAGAGAATTGTAAAGCTCACCGGTATTGAAGAGGTCACGATTGCCGAGGAAGGAATGACAAGCGCGGACTATTGCTGCAAGGCTGCAGAGATTCTCTTTAGCGAAGCGGGGATAACGGCAGAGGATATAGAATCGCTGGTGTATGTAACCGAGACCCCGGATCACATAATTCCGGCAACGGCCCCGATCATACAGCATAAGCTTGGAATATCGGACAATACGATCAATCTTGACCTGCGGTGCAGCTGCTCGGGATTCGTATATGGTCTGTTTCAGGCATCTATGCTGATTGAGACCGGCGCCTGTGAGAATGTCCTGCTTCTGGTCGGCAATACCTCATCCAGACTTGTAAATCCAAAAGACCGGGCGCTTTTTATGGTAACCGGAGATGCGGCCTGTGCGGCACTTGTAACGAAGAGTGAGAGCGATAATCCGACAAGCTTCTCCTTTTTCGTAGACGGAGGAGGTCTCAGACATATTTACATACCTGCCGGCGGAAGCCGGATGCCGGTCCGAAAGGGCGTCACCGATGTTGTTGAGTATGATGAGGAGGGGAATGCCCACACGCAGGAAAACCTCATTATGAATGGCCTTGAGGTTATGAACTTTGCCATCAGAAACGGAAGAAATCTGATTAATAAGGCAATGTCTGATATGCAGTGGACACCGGAGGATGTAAATTTGTTTGCCATTCATCAGGCCAATGAAATGATCGTAAAAAGAATCGCAAAGGGTGTAAAGGCGGATATGTCCAGGGTGCCGGTCAGCCTTAAGCACACGGGAAATTGCGGGCTTGCGTCCATACCGCTTACACTCTGCAATACTTTTGAAGGCGTGCATCCCGAATTAAAGAGGGTTGTTGCATGCGGTTTTGGTTCCGGTCTTATTGCGGCTTCCTGTGCAACCGGTTTTGAAAGCACCAATTTCATCAAAACCCGTGTTGTATCCGGTGAAAAAAGACATTGAAGTTATGGAGAAATGGAATGCAAAAAATCGTAAACGGAACACACATCATATATAAAGAGATTGATGCGTATGAGATTCAGAAATTTCAACAGAACCGTTACCCATTGCTTTTTATTGACTGTGCGGATGAGGTTATTGTTGGAAAGCGTGCAAGAGGATTTAAAAATTTTACATACAATGAATGGTTTTTTCCGGCGCATTTTGAGGATGAGCCAAATGTTCCGGGCTTTGTACAGATGGAAGCTCTCACGCAGATGTTTTTGATGTCTTTTTTGACGATTCCGGAAAATGAAGGGAAAAAGACAGCTTTTATTAAAGTGGAGTCGGAGTTTAAAAAGAAGATTATTCCAGGAGACCGGCTTGATATTGTGGCAGAACTGGATTTTTACAGGAGAGGTCTGGCGAAGGGAAGCTCTGTCGGATATGTGAATAACGACATTGCCTGTAAAGCGGATCTGGTAATCGCCATACCGGACAGAATTCGTCAGTTCAGGCCGAAATCTGAACCGGGGGGGTATCGGCGACGTAAAATAATTCGGTTCTGTTCGGCATACGGATTCATGCAAAATGCTTTGAAAGTATCCTGATTCAGCGTCGATCGCTGTGCGGAGAGGAGGAGAATTAAAGTGCAGGTAAAAGCATTTTCACTGGATTCCGTTGAACTGTTAAAGGATCAGCCGATCAGGTATCCGTTTTTAATGATTGACTTTGTCACCGAGGTACTGCCTGGAAAATATGCAAAAGGGTATAAAAATCTGACGGTAAATGAATGGTATATACCGGTGCATTTTCCGGGCGCTCCCAATATGCCGGGCGCTCTGCAGTTAGAGGCGCTTGCCCAAATGATGACGGTGGCAATTCTTACCGCCCCGGGAATGGAGGGGAAGATTGTTCACGGATTAAAGCATACCGTGCGATTTAAGAGAGAAGTAAAGCCGGGAGAGCGGCTGGATATTGAGACAGAGATACTGTCTGCCAGCCGGGGACTCTATAAGGGCAGAGGAATCGGAAGTGTCAATGGTGAAGCTGCGGTGGAAGCAGAAATGATGATTTCCGTGCCGGATATTTTCAAATCTTACCTGCCGAAAGGAGGCGGGGAGAGAAAATGATCCAAAAAACAGTACTTGTAACGGGAGCAGGCCGCGGGATCGGTGCGGCCGTCTGCCGCAGACTGGCAGCTGAGGGTGCGATTGTCTATGCGGGAATGAGAAGCCCTGATAAATTGCAAAATTTGACATTCCCGGAAAACGGTATCTCGGGGAAGGTTATTCCGATTCAGCTGGATGTCTGTGATCCAGGGAGCATAAAAATTTGTATTCTCACAATAAAAAAAGAGCGCGGTAAGCTGGATATTCTTGTAAATAATGCAGGAATAACTATTTTGGAGCGACTGGAGATGATTGCAGATTCCTCCATAGAAAAAATATATAACACCAATGTATTTGGGCTGCTTAATGTAACCAGAACAGCAGTGAGACTGTTAAAAAAATCAGATTCTCCATGTATCGTAAACATATCGTCGATTATGGCGCAGGAGAGCGATATTGGTCAGACCGTTTATGCCGGGACAAAAGCGGCCGTGGAGAGCATGACCAGAACCTGGGCAAAGGAGTACGCTTCATCCGGGATAAGGGTTAATGCGGTTGCACCGGGAAATGTCAACACAGACATGTTTAATATCATAAACGAAGATGAACGAAAGCTTGAGATTGCAAAGATTGGGCTGGGCAGAATCGCAGAGCCCAAAGAGATTGCAGATGCTGTACTTTTTCTGGCGTCCGATATGGCCAGCTATGTCACCGGTGAAGTGATTGGCGTAAACGGCGGACTGGTTTTATGATGGGAGAGGCAGAATGGAGAAGTTGATAAAGGATAAAGTCGCACTGGTTACAGGCTGTGACCAGGGGATCGGACTGCAGATATGCAGGCTGTTTGTCGAGCAGGGAGCAACGGTTTATGCGAACATTCTCAGAGCGGAGTCCGCGAATCATCTGAAAGAGATCTGTGAGAGGCTGAGCGGAAGGGTTGTCCCGATGGCTTTTGATATAACCGATAAATCTCGGATTATGGACTGCATCAGACAGATAAAAAGAGAACAGAGCGGAAAACTGGATATTCTTGTAAACAATGCGGGCGCCAAGACGGACGGTGTTATCGAGATGATAAACGACGACAGCATTGAGAAAATGTTTGCGGTGAATGTAACTGCTGCGATTCATATGACCCAGGCCGCACTGCGTCTGATGAAGAAAAATCCCGAGGGCGGATCGATTGTCAATGTCAGTTCCATCGTTGGATTAAGGGGCAATGCCGGACAGTCTGTGTACGGTGCAACAAAGGGGGCGGTTGCCAGTCTGACGAAAAGCTGGGCAAAGGAGTTCGCGCCGCAGAAAATCAGAGTGAATGCAGTCGCACCGGGAAGTATAGATACCGCTATGTTTTATGAGATGAGCCCGGACAGGATACAGGAGAGTATTCGGGCAATCGGGCTCAAAAGGCTGGGAAAACCGGAAGAGGTGGCTAAAGTAATTCTGTTTTTGGCCTCCGGAATGTCGAGTTACATAACAGGCGAGATCGTCGGAGTTGACGGCGGCCTGTTTATGTGACAGATGTTGGTACTGCGGAGGTGAATGGAATGAGAGAAACAGAAAAGCTAACGGAGCTTGACATATGCGAAATTAAAAAATATGTCTCAAACCGGTATCCGTTTCTTATGATTGACCGGGTTATCGAGGTACTTCCGGGGAAGTATGCAAGAGGCTATAAAAATGTCACCGTGAATGAGAGCTTTTTTCAGGGGCATTTTCCGGACAGCCCGCTGATGCCCGGAATGATACAGGCGGAGGCTCTGCTTCAGATGCTGAGTCTTACCGTGTTAACGATTGACGGAAATGCCGGAAAAATTGTCCGGGGAGTGTCCGCCGATAAGATTCGATTTAAAGAGCGCGTTGTACCGGGTTCGCGCATCGATATAGAGGCATATCTGAATGAATGGGACGGACGGCGGGGAACGGGAAATGTCCGCGGCCTCGTAAAGGACAGGGAGGTATGTTCAGCCGAATTTGAGTTTGTGCTGACAGGCGACACAGGAGATCTGACAGATGGATAATGAAAAAATTCAGGAGTACCACAGGCACCGGTATCCCTACATTTTGCTTGACACGGTTGAGGAGATGGAGCCGGGAAAGTCGGCGCATGCATATAAGTATTTTTCGGAAAATGAGTGGCTTTTTCACTGCAGCAGCAAACCGGATCAGCCGGTTCCGTTTACGATGCTGATCGAGGTGCTGACAGAGGCCTTTCTGATGCCCATTCTTGTAATGGACGAAAATCACAGAGGGAAGATCACGAATTTTATATCGGCGGACGATGCACATGTGTACGCCGATGTCTATCCGGGTGAGCTGCTTAATATAAATGTGGAAGTGAAATCATGGAGACGGGGAATCGCGTCCGGCTATGCCTGCGGGAAAGTAAATGAAAGGTTAGTGTGCGAGGCAAAACTCAAATTTGTTATCCCGGAAATCATGGAGAAGTTCAGACCGGTTGCGGTGCGGCAGGAGCAGGAAAAATGGAACGAGTAGCAGACTATATCATTGAATACCTGGTGGAAAAGGGAATTCGACACATTTTTCTGATTACCGGGCGGGGAATTTTATATTTGACCGATGCGGTTGCAAAAAATCCGGATATAAAGGCTGTCTCAACCTATCACGAACAGGGGGCTTCCTATGCGGCTATGGCATATGCTGCGGCAACGGACGGCATGGCGGCCTGTCTTGTATCTACCGGATGCGCGGCCGCCAATGCAGTGACGGCCACGCTGTGTGCATATCAGGATAATCTGCCGGTAATTTTTATTTCCGGTCAGAATATGCTGCATGAGACAACAGCCTATACGGGGCTTTCGATCCGTACCTTCGGGTCGCAGGAAACCAATATTATTCCGATTGTGAAATCGGTAACGAAGTATGCCGAAATGCTGACAGAGCCTGACCAGGTGGGAAATATGCTGGACAAAGCGCTTGGTGCGGCGAACGGGGGAAGAAAGGGTCCGGTATGGATTGATGTGCCGCTGGATATTCAAAATGCCAGAGTGCGTTCCAGAGATGCCGACAGAGAGGAAACGATTCCGGAAGCTGTTTGTCCGCGCATTTCAAGGGAGGATATTTGCAGTACAGCAGAGGAACTCAACAGGGCCAAAAGGCCGGTCGTACTGATCGGCGGCGGTGTACGTTCCTCCGGCGCGGTCAGACAGATTGGCAGATTTGTTGAGACAAATCGGATACCGCTTGTTTTTTCGGCGGCAGCCGCGGATACATACGGAGCGTCTCATGAGCTTTCCGTCGGTGCGGTCGGAAGTCTCGGCGGCTCCAGAGCGGGCAATTTTGCGGTGCAGAATGCGGATTTTGTGCTGGCGATCGGCACGAAGCTGTGTTCGCAGAGTGTGGGCAATTTTGAAGGTTTCGCAAGGGAAGCGAAAGTGTTTGTTGCAGATATTGACCCGGAGGAACATAAAAAGCCGGGAATTCGAATGGACCGGTTCATAACAGGGGATGCAAAAGAATTTCTGGAGGAATTGTTAAAGCAGGAAATTAAGAGCTGCTTTGACGACTGGGCACAAACGTGCATCCACTGGAAAGACCGGTTTTCCATCGGGAGGGAGCGTTTCATTGAAGAGCTTGTGAAGAACGATGAGACGGATCTCTATCATTTTGCAGATATTCTGTCGGACCTTCTGCCGGACAATGCAACGGTGATAACAGACGCGGGATTTGAAGAGCTGATCATTCCATCGTCTGTCCGATTCCGGGATCGCCAAAGATGTCTGTTTCCGGCGTCACAGGGGGCCATGGGATATGCTTTGCCGGCAATTGTCGGGGCATGGTATGCCGG